>JBCCBY010000020.1:0-18206 GCA_039033795.1 Pseudomonadota bacterium
CGAGCTCAACACCCATCAAATCATCGCTCGCGTAAGGCCGAAACGACGAGGTCGCGAGCAGCCCCAGCCAGAAGTCTTGAGCCGCAGGTGTTGGCGCAGCAAGCGTGACAGCTGTGGGCAAACCACGCGCCACATCCGCCGCAAAACTAGGACCCGACAAAACGGCAGGCTCAGCTTCTGGCCACACCTCCTCAAGGACGTGGTGCATGGGCGCGAGGGTATCGCGCTCCAATCCTTTCGAGCAAAGCGCCACCGGCAGACGCATCCTGGCGGTCGCGGCACAAAGCTCAATCAAGACACCGCGGCTATGCTGGGCCGGCACCGAAAAAACCAATGCCTGCGCCGATGACGCCAATGATAGATCTGTGGTTGCCTCAAGTGAAGGCGGAAGATCTATACCCGGAAGGTAGCGGCGGTTTTCTCGCTCTTCATTCAGTGCACGAACATGGTCTTTTCTTCGTGACCAGATCATTGTAGAGCGGCCCTGATTGGCCATTAAAACAGCAAGGGCTGTGCCCCACGCCCCTGCGCCAGCGACAAAGATCGAGCGATCATCAGCCATCAAACCTTCACACCTCTCCGCCCCTTGCCCAGCACCGGAGCCGATTGTTGGTCAAGGGGCCAACGTGGCCGCGGAGGAAGCGCCAACGCATCGTGTTGGCTTGGCGCTTTTCCTGCTTGATCGAGAAGATACCCCGCATACCCGATCATGGCTGCGTTGTCGGTGCAGTAGTGAAGACTAGGGGCGACGAAGCGCGCGCCTAAACTCAACGCTGTCTCTTCCAAACAGCCGCGAAGGATTTTGTTCGATGCCACTCCACCGGCGGCAATCAGTGTTTTGGCGCCCGTGGCCTCAAGGGCCGCGGACGTGCGTTGAGCGAGATGATCAACCGCTGCTTTCTGAAAGGACGCACACAGATCTGCGCGGTCTTGCTCAGACAGCGGAGCGGCACGCTCTGCTGTCTGGCGCACGGCGGTTTTGAGGCCTGAAAAACTGAAGTCGAAGCCTTCTCGACCGAGAAGCGGGCGGGGCATCTTAAAGCGCAAGCCGTCGCCTTGAGCGGCCAACCGCTCAATGGCAGGGCCGCCGGGCGCGCCAAGACCCAAAAGCTTCGCGGTCTTGTCAAAGGCCTCACCGGCAGCATCGTCGATCGTCGTTCCAAGTCTTTTGGCCTCACCTGGACCCTTTAAAAGCAAGAGTTGGCTGTGGCCGCCGCTGACCAAGAGAAGAAGCGCTTCGCCATCGATCTCCGCCTCAAGCCCCGCTGAGCGCGCATGCCCTTCAAGATGGTTCACAGGGACCAAGGGCACACCGGCCGCAAGGCTCAGCCCCTTGGCGAAGGTGAAGCCCGCCATCACCCCGCCGATCAGTCCCGGTCCAGCGGTGGCGGCGATCAGATCAACATCGCTGAGAGCGACCCCGGCACGATCAAGTGCTTCGACCGTGACGTGATCAATCACATCAGCATGCGCGCGCGCGGCAATCTCAGGCACCACACCGCCATAGGGCGCGTGGGCCGCGTCCTGACCGCGCACGATGGACGAGAGCACCTCGACGCGATCGCCAATGCGAAGCACCGCCGCCGCGGTGTCATCGCAACTGCTTTCAATGCCGAGAATGACGCGGGGGCTCTGCCCTTGATGGACCATGGCCGGACGCCTAGCACCGCGCGAGGTATGCACAAACCCATCGTCATTGCGAGCCGCCAATCGCCCCTGGCCGTGGCCCAAGCAGAGGCCATTCGCCGCTCACTGGCCCAAACAGAAGACGTCGCTCCCAAGGACCTCGATACGCGCTTTCCGATCAAAACCTATGTGACCAGCGGCGACAAAAACCTTCAGGACACGCTGGCCGATGCAGGCGGCAAGGGACTGTTTGTGAAGGAAGTGGAAGCTGCGCTGCTGTCAGGCGAGGCCGACATTGCCGTTCATTCGATGAAGGACATGCCAGCCGCGATGCCTCAAGGCCTCGTCCTCGCCGCCATCCCTCCACGGGAAGACCCCCGCGACGCCTTGATCACACTTTCGGGGCTTCATCTGGATGCGCTTCAAGAAGGGACGGTCATCGGCACGAGTTCCGTCCGGCGGGCGGCGCAGATTCGGCACCATCGCCCCGACGTCACCATCGTGCCGTTTCGCGGCAACGTCCAAACCCGACTTGATAAACTTGCAAGAGGTGATGCCGCGGGCACGTTTTTGGCCGAAGCGGGTTTGCAGCGGTTGGGCCGATCCGAGGTCAAGCGCCATGTGCTCGAGCCAGAGGTGATGCTGCCTGCCCTCGGGCAAGGCGTTCTCTGTGTCCAGGCCCGCGCTGGCGATGAGCAGATACTCGCGCTTTGCGCGTCCATCACGTGCCGCAAAACCGCCCTTGAATCAGCCGTGGAGAGAGCTTTTCTTGGCCGGCTCGATGGCTCCTGCCGCACCCCTATGGCTGGATTGGCGATAGCGGCTCGCGATGAGATCCATTTTCGAGCTGAAATCCTTAGCCTCAATGGGCAGTTGACCGAGCGGTGTGACAAACGCTTTCCGGTCGGCGAACCAGCGCAGATGGCTCGTCTTGGTGTATCGTTTGCCGAGAACTTGATGGAGCGCGCCCCAGCTGACCTACGCCATGCCTTCAAACTCGTTTGACCGTCCACTGGTTCTGATCACGCGGCCCCAACCTGAAGCCGACGATCTCGCCGAACGGTTGCGCAGCAAGGGCATTGGTGTCGCCATGGCACCGCTCTTCACGATAAAACCGGCACGTCTCGGCCCCCTCCCCCAGGCCAATGCCTTGCTTCTGACGTCGCCGCGCGCCGCGCGCTATCTGCCCGCAGGTGTCCAAGACATGCCCACCTACGCCTTGGGAGAAGCGACGGCAGAGGCAGCAAAGCGAGCCGGGCTTAACGTGGTCGCGCAAGGCGCAGGCAGCAGCGACACCCTCCCCTTGCACCACCTTCCGCAGGACACAGCGGTGCTTCATCTTTCAGGAGACGCGATCGCCCGCGATTTGGCTCCAGTCTTTCAGAGCCTCGCAATCCCCTATCACCGGGTCGTCACCTACATGGCCGAAAGCGCCGAAGAATTGCCCGCCACCGCGGGATCTTTCTTGCTCGATGGCGGGCCCAAAATCGTGACGCTGTTCTCGGTGCGAGCGGCACAGGTCTTTGCTCAATTGGTCGCAGCAGCGGGCCTGGACGATAGGCTGACCAGCGTCACCGCAGCCTGTTTTGGCCCAAGGATAGCGCGGGCTGCGCGCCAATCGCTACCTTACCGATCTGTTCGGGAATCCGAGGCCGGGAACGTCACCGGGTTCGTTGACTTCGTTTCTTCAGGCGCCTCATAAGCGGGCTCGGGTGACGGGTCGCCCACGCGAAAAAAAGTCTCAAAAGGGGCCTTGGGTGTGATGATCGAGAACGACAAGAAAAACGACGACGAGGAAACCAAGGCGGAAAGCGAAGAGCACACAACGGTCGATGCTGAGATCGTTGAGGATATCCAGGCCGAAGCCATCAGCGATCCTGAAGAACCAAGTCTCGTCGACCCTGAAGAACCCGGCGATGGCGAACAGGTCTCTGACACGCCCACGGAAGAAGACACCGTCGAGGCAAAAAGCGGCTCGTCTTTGCCCTTCTACGCCGTTGCCGTCCTCGCCGCCGTCATCGTGGGTACAGTGATTGTCGTCAGCGGCAACCAGGAGACAGCCCTGACCAATGAACAGGGCATCGTGATCTCTGACGCTGGCGAAGAAAGCACCATTCTTTTCCCGGTGCCGCGAACAGCGGACGGCCCGATTGTCTCGGATTCTGACGCAGTTGTTGGAGAGGCAGACGAAAGCCCTGTTCCTGAAGCGGCCGCTGTCGAAACCGATCAGCCTGACATGGTGGAAGACACGGTCGTCGAGACCGAAGAGCCCGCCTTGGCGACGATGGACGAAGAGGTGGCAGCCGCCTCCGATGAGCCATCTGCTGACCAAACCACGGCGACCGCTGATGTGGAGATGGTCGCAGACGTTGCCGATGTTGAACCCGAACCAGTCGTCCCCGAGCTCTCAACTGAGGCCTTGAATGACACAGAGACGGGTGATGATCTTGATCAAGTGGATGTTGCCGAACAGGCAACGGACGACACAGACGACGTCACCCTTAGCGAGCAAACCGCCGAAAACGCAGCCGCTTTGGCGACAGCCGAAGCGATTGAGGCAGAACGAGCCGAAGGCTTACGTCAGCTGGCAGAAGAGCGTGAAGCGGAACGCCAGGCAACGCTCATCGCCGAGGCCGAGGCCGAAGACGCGGCAGCCCGTGAGCGGGTTGCCGGATTGCGTCAGCTCGCCGAAGAGCGCGCGGCCGAACGCCGTGTGGCGAACGCAGAGGCGCCCTCAAACCCTGAATCTGCGCCCGAGCCATTGGCAGCGACGGAACCAATAGCGGCGCCAGAACCATTGGTGGCAGCAGCCGATGACATCGCTCCGCCCACCGTCGCTGTGATCCCGGAAGAACAAATCGAAACCCTCCGTAGGGAAATTGTCGAAAACGTTGCAAGCATCGTCGAGAATGTTTCGGACAATGTTCGAGAAGGCGTCACGTCGGAGGTTCTTGCGCAAACCCTCGCGCAAACCGAAGAGGCGATCGATACCCGCTTTGCTCAAACGCAGGCCCAAGTGGCACAAACCCAAGCACAACTTCAGCAAACTGAGCAAGTGATCGGAAGCCAGCTGAGCCAAACCCAAGCCGCCCTTCAGCAGACCGACCGCCGTCTTGCGGAAATTCAACAATCCCTCAGTGCTCAACAACAAGCGTCCCAAGCGCAGATTTCGCAACTGGATAGTCGGATCGTGCAACTCCAAACGCGTGACGTCGCCGTCGCCCAGCGCGGCGCGCTGTTGGTTGCTGTGACTGAACTGGGTGATCGGATCGATTCCGGTCAGCCCTTTCGTCGACAACTCAACACCATCGAAGCGATCACGGGTGGACGAACGGAGCTTTCCGAGTTGCGCCCCTTCGCCGATCAAGGGCTACCGTCGAGCGATGCCATGCGCACCGATTTCGATGAAGCGGCCCGGGCGGCCCTTGCGGGCGCCAAACGCGATGATGCCGACGGTATTCTCGACAAATTCTTCGCCAATTTGGCAGGCCTTTTCACCATCCGCCCGGTGGGTGAAGCCGAGGGCGATAGCGTTGGCGCGGTGATCGCACGCGCAGAGCAGCGGCTCGAGGGTGGCGACTTGGGCGCAGCCACCGACGAGCTGTCACAGCTTGATGGCTCCGCCGAAACAGCTTTTGCTGATTGGGTCGCAGCCGCAGAAGCGAAAGCAACCGCCAGCCGCGGTCTTCGCGCTTTGGAACAGCAAGTGACCGCTCCGCGCCGCGGCTAAGGCGGGGCGGCGCCCGAGGACGCCATGATCAGAATTCTCATCTATATTCTGCTGGTGATCGCCGCTGCGGGCATCATCACCTTCTTGGCTGATGTCAGTGGGTTTGCAGTTATCCGGTGGGAAGGAACCCAGGTCGAATTGCCAACAGCTTTGTTGGCCGGGCTTGGGATCATCGCAGCGCTGACATTTTTCTTCAGTGGGCAGATTGTTAGCTGGACTGTTGGATTGCCTGCACGCCTGCGCCGCCGCGCGGAGGATAATGCACGGGCACGCGGCATGATGGCCCTGACCCGAGGTTTAGAGGCAGTTGCCGCCGGGGACGCCGCCGATGCGCAGCGCCATGCCCGTGCTGCAACGAAGAACCTCGATGAGCCTGCCCTCACCAGGCTGCTCACCGCGCAAGCCGCGCAGCTGGCCGGTGACCGCGTGACCGCAGAAGCGGCCTATGCCGGTATGCTCGAAGCGCCGGAGACGGAGTTTCTGGGCTTGCGTGGCCTCTACCTTCACGCCCTCGCAAGTGGCGATCAAGAAGAAGCACGCGCCTTCGCCGAACGCGCCTTTGAGCTTCGTCCCGGTACGTCTTGGGCTTTTGAAAGCGTGCTGTCCTTGGGGCTCGAACGCGGCGCTTGGGGTGACGCAATTGATGCGATCACCCGCGCCCGACAGAACGGTGCAGCAGATGGGCCAGCGTTCAAACGCATCGAAAGTGCGTTGCTGACCGCGCAAGCCTTCGCAGCCAGCGAATCAGATGATCATGATACGGCGCTTAAAGATGCAGAAGCGGCGCTGAAGAAAGCACCATCGCTCACCCCCGCCGCTGCCATTGCGGCGGAGTCCGAGGTCAGAGCAGGCCGTCGTTCCCGGGCCGTTAAAATCCTTGGCGACGCTTGGGCGGCCGAACCTCATCCTGGGCTCGCCGCCGTCATGCGCCGGATCTTTGAGCATGAGCGCGACGAGCGGATCGCCGGTCGCCTGATGAAACTGGCAGAGAAAAAACCTGAGCACCCCGAGAGTCAGCTGTTGCTCGCGCAAGTGCAACTCGAAGGGGGCCAGGCCGACGCGGCACAAGAAACCCTCGCGCCGCTCATCAAAGGCCGCGCGAGCCGCCGTGTTCTTTCCCTCATGGCTGATATCACAGAGACGCGTTACGGCGCCGATGCCGCTGGCCCTTGGAGAACGAAAGCCGCCAACGCACCGTTAGACATCATCCCCGGTCAAGACGGTGATTTTCAGTACACAACAGAAGGATGGCGACGGCTGATCCGAGAATTCGGTGAACACGCACGATTGGCGCCGCCGCCGCTCGAGGTTGAAGCGCCTGAGCTTGATATCGATGAAGTGCGCGCGCTCTTGGCACCTCCGCCCGAGGCCGCAAAACCGGAACCTGACAAGGAGAGCGACGAAGGCGACGAAGGCGACAACGACAGTCACCCAGCGTCGCTTCATGCTGTCGCGGAAAACGACGCCACAATGGCTTCAGCTGACACCAAGGCTGATGACACGGGCACCGGGGACACTGGCAAAGAGGACACCGGTACAGAGGACACGAAAAACGGCGACGAACCGAAGCCCGTCGCCGCCGCATCCTAGTTAGGGTCGACCGGTAATCAGGCGCTCACGGTCTCTTTGATCCAAGCCTCAAGCTGTGATTTCGGCGCAGCGCCGACCTTGGTCGACAGAAGCTCTCCATCTTTGAAGATCATGAGAGTCGGGACGCCGCGCACGCCATATTGGCCCGGCGTGTTCGGATTTTCGTCGATATCGACCTTGGCGACGGTCAGGTCACCGGACATCTCGCCGGCGATCTCCTCAAGAGCTGGAGAAATCTGTTTACAAGGGCCACACCAGGTCGCCCAGAAATCCACCAGGACATGCCCATCAGCGCTGAGTACGTCGTCAGGAAAGCTCGTATCGGTCACATTTTTGGTGCTCATCACATGGATCCTTTCGCGACGCGTGAATTATGAACAGTTTTCGCCGAGACAAGTGCTGAAAGTTTCTGAAGCCCCCGCGACGATTCCTTATCCGACGTCATAGGCCACTGGACCGGCTGTATAAAGCAAAACTGTTCTGATCGCGCGGCCGGGGAATTTGTTGTCGATAAGCGCGCGATAGGCAGCGACTTGTTGTCGGTGAGCCTCGGGAACAGCTGATGGCTGCACAGGGACGCGGGCCGATGATTTGTACTCAAGGATCGTGATCTGGTGATCACTGATCAAAAGACGATCGATTTGCCCACTGACCATCGTGCCGTTCACCATCCCTTGAACCGAGACTTCTGCAAGGCCGCCCGCTGTAAAAAGATCGGCTACGGAGGGGTCATCCAGAAGACCGAGAACGCTATCCACCAATGCATCACGCTCATCGACCTCCAAAGCAAAGCGAGAAGCAGTTGCCGTGGCGATATCCGGCCACGTCGCGCGATCGCGATCAGGCAAAAGTTCAAGGAGCTTGTGCACAAGAAGGCCGCGCGTTTTCGCTCCCGCTCGTGTGGCAGCAGGATTGGCTTGATCAGAACCATCCTGCCATTCCTGACCACTGAGGGCAGATGGGAAAAGAACGGGGTCCTTGACTTCCTCAACCGCCGGGGCATGCATCCAAGAGGGAACAGCGACCACGGCCGATGGAGAGACGGTCGCGCGCTTCTCCGGCGTTATCGTACCGCTGCGCGCGTAGCGGCGGACCGATCCGCCGGTTTCAACTGCTTTTTCGGTGTAATGTTCGGACCCGGAAAGCTGAGCGAATGCGCTCGAAGCCAACGCGTACCAAGTGTCGGGTTTGTCGTCTGGATTGCCGCCGCAAATGGTCAGCGTTTCTTCCGCACGGGTGGCCGCCACATAGAAAAGACGCCGGTACTCCTCAAGGCGCTCATCATTTCCCGCAGCACGCCATGTCGCGGTTGCTGGACAATCCTCTTTGATGCTCTGAGGCAAGAGCATAGGCAGGTCAGTCCCAAGCTTTGGGAAAGCAACCTTCACCATGGCCTCTCGGCGCCAGTGATCCGTGCTCGATTGAACATAATCTGCATCCGCAACATAGACAGCAGGCGCCTCTAAGCCCTTCGCCCCGTGGACGGTCATCACACGCACGCCGCTTCTTTCTTCACTCACCTCGCGTTTTATCTCTGCACGCATGTTTTCTGCGCGATGAAGGAATCCGTGCAGGCTCCGTGGTTCAGCATCCTCAAAGGCGAGTGCCTCATCGAGCATTGCGGCAACAGGTTCATTAAATCCGTGTCCGAGGCGCGCCATAAGCCGCGTGCGACCAGTCTCTGGATCACCGCAATCAAGCAGTGATGTCAAAAGCGCGTAAGGACCGCGGCGATTGCCCTGGTCGAGTGCTTGCTGCAATTCTATCGCCGCGCGTTGATATCGATCCGAACCCGGGGCACGATCGCGCAACACGTGCCACAGGCGCAAAGGCCCGCGGTCATGCGCCAGGTCAAACAACGCGTCTTCCGTAAAACCAAAAAACGGCGACTTCAGGAGCTCCGCTAAACTTAAGCAGTCATCCGTGTTGCACGCAAACCTCAGAAGAGCGATGAGATCCTTGACTGCAACATCATCGCCGACACGCACACGGTCCGTACCCGCGCAAGGCACGCCGGCCTCGTCCAGGGCCTTGATCACCTCACGAAAACGCGCTGACCGGCGCTGCAGCAGGATCATCACGTCCGAGGCCTCGACGGCTCGCCCACCACAGCTGGCAAGCCGTTCCTCGTTGTCAATTCGCCGCCGAACATCCTGTGCGATGGCGCGCGCCACCAAGCGGTCGATGCTGTTGTCTTGCGGAATATCGACGGGCAAATCCCAAACAGGCAGTGTCACCTTTTCGGGCTTGTCAAAAGGTGGCCAGAGCTCAACCGCACCAGGCCGGTCATTCCAACGTGCACGATGGATTTGATAGGGTGGCGGCATAGCCCCCGGCCCACCAGGCGCGAACACCGCATCGACCACATCGAGAACGGATTGCGCGGTACGGAACGACAGAAAGAGGTCCTTTGCCACCAATCGTCCATCGAGATGAGCGTCGTAGGATTTTCGATTGGCCTCAAAAAGAGCGGCCTCCGCTCCATTGAATGCATAGATCGATTGCTTGGGATCACCGACGACGAAGAGCGTTGGCGGCTCATCAGAACCTGCCGCTGTCGGATCAGTGTCCGTCACCTCACTGACCAATTCCGCGAAAAGACTCCATTGAGCCAGGGACGTGTCCTGCGCTTCGTCGAGGAGCACATGCCGAATTCCCTGATCGAGTTTATAACGCACCCAAGACGCGCTGGTGTTTTGCAGCAACGCCAAGGATGCTTCGATCAAGTCATCGAAATCCAATCCGCCCCGGGCCTTCTTTTTCCCATCATACGATGTGATGCAGGCCAAAGCGAGGACGATGAAGTTTTCGTTGTCTTCAAATGCCCGCGCGGCTCGAACACGGTCTCGATACTGACTGAAATGCTCAGTTAAATCTGCCCACCGACGTTCAAAGTCGCGAACCGCCCCACGTGCGTCCTTATCACCCACATTTGAAAAGGGGTTTCCTTGAGCGTTAAAGACAAAAGCGTCGTCAGCAAATCGCGAGAGATCTTTATTCTGAAGATCATGCTCCATTTTATGCGCCAGCTTTCGCGCCTTCGGCCCACCTTCAGCAAAAACAGCAATCACCTCACGGACAAAGATCAAATCAAGCTTGTCTCGGCAGGCTTGCTGCAAGGAGTCGTGGGTATCATCTGGACCAACGCCAAATGCCTCACGGAGTGCACTGTCCATCGTACCAGGATCAATACCGGTGAACGAGAGGAGCCCACGGCTCTTTGTCGAGAAAGCCGTGAGCGCGGACTCCAAACTGGGAGTCACAGAAAACCCATCGTCCGTCTCGCCCTGAAATCGAGACGCAACGGCGACCAATTGATCATGAAGCGGGTGGCCCGGTTGAGATGCGGATGCTGCCACCTCGCGCACGGCTTCGCGCAAAAGGCGCGCGGCCTCGTCATCCTCTAGAGCGCGAAAACCGAGGGTAAGACCAGCCTCTGCAGGAAAACGACCGAGAAGGGACGCACAGAAACTATGGATCGTCTGGATCTTCAATCCGCCCGGCGTCTCCAAGGCCTGGGCAAAGAGGCGCCTTGCCCGTGGGAGTTCGCTTGGCTTTGGTTCCTCGCCCGTGACGTTCGCAATCGCTACCGACAATTGATTGTCAGGCACCAAGGCCCATTCACTCAGTAATGAGAGCAAACGATCGGCCATCTCCGATGCAGCAGCTTTGGTGAAGGTGATACAAACAATGGTGTGCGGAGGAGCTCCAGCCAAAAGCTGCCGAATAACACGGCGAACCAAAAGATAGGTCTTCCCAGTGCCGGCATTGGCTGAAACCCACGACGATCGGTGTGGGTCACCCACCGCTCGCTGGATGGCGGCGGTGCGGGAAAGATCGTCGAGCCCATCAACCATCAGACGACCTCACCCACTCTCCCCGCCGCGCAAGATGGTCAAAATCACCAACGATATGGCTTTCAAACGGCCTGACCTGGCTTGGCATCGGAGCCTGCGTTAAAACCTGCTCTTGAAGCCAGGCACGAAAGCCAACCTCGAAATTCGCCAACCGATCGGCCAAGTCTTCACCTCTCGCTACGGCACTGTTCCGTGATATATTTTCCCTAAACGGATCTGTTACGCGGTTGAGGGGAAGAAAGGAGACCTGCCAGACGGGACCTTCTGGGCAACCTTCAAACCCGCCTTGCTGCGCCATCAGTGCAGAGAGAAAGAGTTGCGGTGTAAAGCCTGCAGCTTCTGTCTTGAGCGATGAGCCAGCGCCGGTTTTGTAGTCGATCAGATGATAGCCCTCTGACGTCTGGTCAATTCGATCTGCACGCGCATTGATCGTTATGTCTTCTTTGCCAAACATGATCGATAGCTGACCGGCGACCTCCACGGCAAGAGGTTCTGACAAAGCCGCAGCGGCTGCTTGAAAGGCACCGAAGGCCGTGATCGCCCGATCCAAAAACCGTCCATTCAGTACCCGTTGAACCGGCGGTATATCAAAGACTTCGAGAACGGATGGCATAAGAACTTGCAACTGCTCTTGGATCTCAAGCGCTGAACCTGTGATGCCTGATCGCATGGCCTCTTCAAGCAGTGCATGGATCAACGTGCCGCGATCAGCAGGAGAAAACGGCGCATCGTAACGATGCATCGGATTTAAACGCAAAATTCGCTTAGCATAGATCGCATACGGATCTCGGCGCCATGTTCCCACTTCACTCACCGAAAGCTTCCTTGGGCGATGCGCGGGCGCAGGCGCGGGCGCTGGACGCAGGGCTGGCTGCGGATCATGCACCGCCTCATAGCGTGCTCGGCGCCAGGCTCTCAGACGCCGATCCACAAACACAGGCTCTGCTGCATTACCGAGGGCACGGATAAAACTCTCTAGTCGAACCATAAACCGAGAGGGTTTTGCCGGCGATCGGCCCTGACGCTCCGCACGCGTTAAAAGAACATGTGGCGCACAGGCAAAACTGGCGAAATCATGGGCGACGCGGCCCACATCTTGATCAGGTGATGGCAACCCAAGGGCCCGACGCATACCGCGGGATAAAAAGGGATCAACGATTTCATCACCGGGCCACACCCCTTCTTGTAATCCGCTGACAACGATCAGATCAGCGTTCTGAAGACGTGCCTCAAGCACTCCATAAATGGCAAGGCGAGGATGCTGGCCGCCAGGGGGGCGAAACGCTGGCCCCTGAAGGAGCGCATCGAAAAGATCTGGATACTGCTCTATAGAAACGAAAGGAAGGAGTTCAGCACGCGCCTGAAGTGCCTCAAGGTGATCCTCCAACACTTCCCCATCCTCAAATCGGAAAAGAAGATCCTCCCCCGCCTCGTCGGGCCGAGCGGCCAGTTGCGCCGCAATCGCAAGGTGGGCACGAAGCAAGCCGTGGCCGGAGGGTTCCATCGCCGAAAGGTGGGTCTCAAAAACTGACGCCAAACGCTCAACCAGGTCGTAGGCCCGCGCGGCCTCCTCGCGTGACGAACGCCTGGCAGCGGGTCGCCAGGCATCATGCAGTGAACTCTTGAGCCCATCCCAACCGTCCCGTGGTGCGCGGCCACGAAGCCATTGATCGAGGCTTTTGACCATGGGTACACGATCTTTAGAGTTAAGCCCAAGCCCAAACAACTGGTGATGAATAAGACCGGCTAATGCAACGGGATCGGATGGTTTTGCCATCACGCGGGCGACTAGACGCAAAAAAGTGGCCCGGAAAGAGCCCATAAGGGGGGCGCCGCCACTGTCGTCGATATCAATGCCCCAACCCCGCATTTTGGCGGCGACACGGCGCCCTAAGGCCCGGTCCGCTGTCACAAGAAAGGCTGTCTTGTGCGGCTCTGCCAACACCGATCGGAGCGTGAGCGCCACAAAATCAGCCTCTTCTTCCTGGTCCTTGGCAATGGCGATTTCCAAACCCTGGCACGCATTGGGCGCACGGCCTTCTTCATCAAAACGGAAAAAGCGTTCGTACCACGTGTCAGTGGCATCAGCGGGGGTCAGCGCTAAGGATATCAACCGTCTACGGTCGTTCTCTCCTCGGATCGATACCGTCGGCAGTTCACGGATGCTCGCGCGACCAAGGCCATCAAAATCACTTTCGAGGAATTCCTTATACGCATGTTGCGGGTGCGGGGCTTCAATTTTTGACCAGTCCTCCTCTGTCATATCACGGTCAACACCTGGCAGGATGACCGCGCCCATCGGGGCGAGCGCGATGGCCTTTAAGAACGCAGCTGACGACGGCGTTGTGCCGATAAACCCAGCAGCGATCGCCGGCGCAGCGCGATCGACCTTTGCCGCGTTCATCGCGACAGCATCCAAAACTTCTTTTCGTCGACGGCGCGGATCCGCCAATCCTTCGTTATCGAGCCAACGAGGCCAAGCCTGGGACGCCAGGCCGACCACCGAAAGCACATCTTGCCAGTGATCGGCACTCTCAGCGATTGCTGGATCATCGCTCAGGGCTGCGAGCATCGATGGTGTGACATCATGCTCCGTCAAAAGATCATAGGTCCGGGCGAGTTCGTCGGCAGCGCGTAACGAAGCTGCCCAATCGGGCACACCGGATGATACCTTCGCCCGCGCATCGCGATAAATCGCTGCGAGTTTGAGGCGTTTCGTTGCCGCGCTTGGGGCTTCTGGGAAAGGGCCCAGGCGAAGCTCCGCATCAAGACTGACGAGGTCGTCTTCGCCTAGATCGGCCACCGCAACAAGCCGCGGCAGAAAAAGTGTTTCACCCCGCGCGCGACGCGAGAAGCTCTCCCGCAACGCCCTAACAGCACGTCGACTGGGAAGAAAAACCGTTGTTTGCGGAAGAATGTGATCATCGAGATCGCTGAGCAAAACAGCGACGAGATCATCAAAAAAGGGACGCCCCGGCGCCAGCGAGAAGAGATGCGGCGCCGTCCACGCCAAGAGCTCATCGGTGCGGATCACTGAAGGCCGCCCATTCGGATGTCAGCTGTTGGCCAGTCGCCTCTCGGCCTCCGCATGCCCTTCGGGATCACCGACATGCATCCATCCGCCGTCGTAAACGACCCCCCGAAACCGGCCTTGCTCCTGCGCTTTCGCCCAAAAGGCTCGGGTCGAGACAGGTTCCGCCCTGGCGCCAGAGAAAAGGTTCGGACGCAGAATTTGAAGGCCAGTGAAAATAAACGCTTCGCCGTTCTCTTTTGGTAGGATCGAGCCGTCGCCGGCCAGCGCGAAATCCCCGTTGCCTTGATAACCCGAGGCCTGATCAACCCGTGCGAGGAGCAAAAGCGCATCGGTGTCGTCATCCCACCGGTTTTTAAGAACGTCCGTCGCCGCATGGTCGCCTTCAAGAAGGATCGAGTCGGTGTTGGTGCAAAAAAACGGCGCCGACCCAAGGAGCGGCAAAGCTTTGACGATGCCGCCCCCGGTTTCAAGGCGCTCTTCCCGTTCGTCTGAGATGAGGATTTCCACATCCGTCCGGCCCCGCAGGTGTGCTTCGAGCCGATCCGCCATGTGGTGGACATTGACCACCACCCTGGAAACACCGCCGCGACGAAGCGTGCCCAGAGCGTGGTCGATGAGCGCCCGCCCACATACCTTGATCAAGGGTTTGGGCGTCTCTGGATCAAGACGGCGGATACGCGTGCCAAGGCCCGCCGCCAGGACCATCGCGGTCGTGATCTCAACCATGCAGCAATTCCGGTGCAATGTCCTTGATCACCATACGCACGGGATGAACCGCAGGGCGCTCGAGATCCTCAGCGAAGAACCTGCGCACCCGCGGCAAGAGATCGAGGTAACGGCGCTTGCCATCGCGATGGGCGAGGCGCGCAAAAATCCCCAGGATTTTGGCGTTCCGTTGGGCTGCCAAGATCGCGTAGTCTTGAGCGAAGGCGCTGGGATCATCGGCTCCTGCGAGCCCTCGTTGGTAGAGGCTCTGTCTGACGTCCGGAGCAACATCGCGGCGAGCATCCTCGATCAGCGACGCCCAGTCATACGCGGCCTGGCCCACCATCAGGTCCTGAAAGTCAATGACCCCAACCCGGTCGCCACAAACCATCAGATTGTCGGCATGAAAGTCTCGATGAACCCAGCTGACCGGCGGTGACAGCGTGCTGATCACCAATGACCAAGCATCCGCCAATCGAGCCCGTTCTGCAGCAGAGAGGTCGCGCTCCAAGACTTTGGGAACGTACCACTCGGCCAAAAGGCCAGCTTCCGTTTCTAAGGCAAAGGCATCGTAGGTTTGAAAAACCCAGCCGTGGTGTCGGCCCCGGACCGCTCGGCAGGAGCGCAAGGCGTCGAGCGCGTCCGCAGCGGCCCCATAAAGGCGCTCCTCCACGCCTTCAGTGAATGACGCCAAAGCCACCCGTTGATCGCCGAGGTCTTCGACGATGCCAAAGCCGTTGGCGGCATCCATCTCCACCATGGACGGAACCAAAAGCCCGCACTGATCAAGGATGACGGAGGCGGCGTGGTAGGCAGGAAGCGCGTTACCAGGCCCCCTCACCATGGCCACATATCCAAGCGCCCGGCGCTCCTCGTTGCTCGCAGTTGGTGGGCACGGCGGCTCTAACGACGCCGTGGGCGCATCCATCAGAAGCGCTTGGTGGGGGCCTCCGATAAGGCGGAAATACTGCCGGATCGACGCATCGGAACCAAGCGGCTCGACGCTCGCCTCAGCCCAGGGTGTTGATGCGAGAAAGCGCGCGCGCGCCTCATCGCGGCTCGTTTTTTTCTCAGCAGCAGCAATCATGCGCTCTCCCAACGCTCCAGGCGTTTTGTCCATTCCTCGCCCTTCGGGCGCATCACAATCTCGCGGCCCTCACCTGCCTCAGAAATCGTCACATCGAGCCGTTCAAAGGGCAGCAAGTCATCGGCCCGATCTGGCCACTCAATGAGCGTGATGCCGTCGCCCATCATATCGTCCAGCCCGAGCTCCAGCACCTCCGCTGGGTTCTCCAAGCGGTAAAGATCGACGTGAAAGATGGGAGTTTCGAATTCGTAAGTCTCAACCAGCGCAAATGTAGGGCTTGGAACGTCAATAACGGCTCCGGCGCGCGCGCGG
Organism: Pseudomonadota bacterium; assembly: GCA_039033795.1. Taxonomy (GTDB): domain Bacteria; phylum Pseudomonadota; class Alphaproteobacteria; order Caulobacterales; family Parvularculaceae; genus Parvularcula. The sequence goes on from JBCCBY010000020.1 coordinate 15,942, forward strand.
ATCAAGGATCGAACGAGGGTCGTTTTGCCAGCGCCAAGGACGCCGGTGAAGGTCACACAATCGCCAGCCCGCAGTTGATGGCCAAGATGCGCACCTAGCACTTCAGTCTGCTTTACGGTGGGACAAAGACGTAGCACCAAACTCATCACCTTGCGAAAGCTGGACGCGACACGCTACTCCATCTGTGACGAGAGAGGAAAGACAACCGTGGTTCAAATCACCTACATCGAACATGACGGCACGGAGCATAATGTCGACGCCGAAGCTGGCATGACTCTGATGGAAGTGGCCGTGAAAAACGGAATTCCGGGGATCGATGCTGATTGCGGCGGCGCTTGTGCATGCGCCACGTGTCACGTCTATGTCGACGAGACCTTCATGCAGGTGACGGGGGAACCTTCGGCCATGGAAGAGTCGATGCTCGACTTCGCATCAGAGCGCCAAGACACCTCCCGTCTTAGCTGCCAGGTCGGTGTGTCTGATAAGCTTGAGGGTCTCAAAGTCAAACTCCCCGAATTTCAAGGTTGACGACAGAATTCAGCAATCAGCCTGCGGCAGGTCACCCCTCCTCTGCGCCTGATCCGCGCCCTGACATCACCGCGGCCGTGACCCGCGGGGCATCGGTCTTGTTGATCGATATGGGCTACGCTCCTTTTACGGAGCTCACTCTACCCAACGGTCGACGAGCCGATGTCACCGGCCTTTCCGATAAGGGTGAAATCATCATGATCGAGGTCAAGTCTTGCCGCGCGGACTTTGACGTCGATAACAAATGGCCAGAGTATAAAGACTATTGCGATCAGTTCTTTTTCGCAGTGACTGAAGATTTTGACACCGATCTTCTGCCTCAGGACGAGGGCCTGATTATCGCTGATGGGTTTGGCGGCGCGGTGGTCCGTGAAGCGATCACATCACGCTTGGCGGGTGCTCGTCGCAAGGCCATGCTGGTGAGACTGGCGAGGCAAGCAGCTTTCAGAACCCAGATATGAAGGCGACGGTGCTGTGGGGGAGCAGCACCGTCGCGAAGATCACGGGGCCCGATTGTTCGGCCGCATGAAGCCGCAGTGTGGTGGGTGGGGAATCACTGTCGGCACGATTGTCATACTCTTGTCGTAACCGTAGTAAAGCGAATCTTTTCTTCAGTGTTTTTGAGTAACGAGCGTTAACTCTTGCTGCAGTGCAGTATGACTAGTGTGAATTCTTATCGCTCCGGCCGCAAACAGGCATTCTGCATGGTCTTCAGGGCAATGACCGCCGCCGGTGAAGCCCCAAACCTGCATGCCGGCCGCAAGCCCCGCTTCCACGCCAAACGGGCTGTCTTCAATCACGACGCACACGCTGGGATCAGCATTGATTCGTTCTGCCGCATAGAGAAAGATATCAGGAGCAGGTTTTCCGTGGGCGACATGCTCTGCTGAATAGACATGTGGCGCGACGAAAGGTGAGAAACCATAACGCTCGATTTTGCTGTCCAAATGAACTTGGCGGGATGAGGATGCAACGGCACGTTTGAGGCCAAGGGTTGCCGCAATTGTTAACGTCTCAAGTGCACCCGGAACAGCTTCCATCAAATGACGCGAAGCGCGCCTTGTTTCTATCATGCCCTCAAAGAGCGCGTGCCCCTCGTCGTGGCTTGGTTGCCGCCCCAAGACGTCAGCATAAGCGGCGAGCAATTCCTCACGGAACCGATCATCACGTTTGCCGGTGAAGCGACGAATAAGCTCAGCGGGGCTCCAAGAAAAACCGTTGCTCCGGAGAAACGCCGCGCTCTCGTCCAGACCAACGACCTCGCTGTCAACGAGGACGCCGTCGCAATCAAAAAGGACGGCGTCCACGGCCTGAACGCTGTGATCCCTATATCTATTTCGAACGCGTCCGGCCTTACATTCATGGCTGGAAAGACAATCCTGCAATGCCAGACGGGATCATTTATGAGGGGGTAGAAAAGTACGGCACCACAGCGCAAGCCTTTCGCGGACAAACCGGGTCACAATCTTCGATTGTCCCCGCCATGGACGCCCTCATGGGAGTCGGGCACGCGGCGGATCCTCTGCGTGAATTTCTAGATCAACTACATATCTATCGCCCTCCGGCGCATCGCCGATTCATTGACGACACAAGACGTGAAAGTCGGTTGCGCGCCTTCGTGGAAGAGGCAAGTGATCGCGGTCTAACGGACGCCTACAATACGATTGTTCAAGCGATTGCTGATTTTAGAACGCGTCACCTGGAATATGCGGCAAGTTATATCAACAAACAGCAACG
>JBCCBY010000021.1:0-18094 GCA_039033795.1 Pseudomonadota bacterium
ACCCGGTAGCCCTCTTCTTTGAGCGCCTTCACAGCCTGCACGCCCGAATAATCGAACTCACAAGCCTGTCCAATGATGATGGGGCCCGCGCCAATGATGAGGATACTTTGAAGGTCAGTCCGCTTTGGCATTCGTCCGCTTCCCGCTGTCATGAGGTCAAACGGATCGGGCAGTAACGGAAGTGCTGGGCGAGCGAAAGTCTAAAAAGAGATCGAAAATGCCGCAGCAGCAACTTTGATCAAAAAGGTCCCAACAACGCCGGTGAGAATGCCTCCCCCGACGGCCAACGCGCCCAGGAGGTAGTGTCGCGGAATAAACAAACCGCGTCGATACGATCGATAAGCACCCGCGATCGCGGGGAGGACTTCAACCGTGGCAAGAGCCGCTGCCAATCCAACGGCCCCGAATTGATGCAGAAGAACCGGGATAGCCACGGCCATCCACAGCAGGGACAAAATGTTCATGTCGAGGGTGTGGCGGGTGTTGCCGTGGGCGATTTCGATCGACGTTGCCATTTCGGCGATCGTCATAAAGATGCCGCGGACGGCAATGACCGACAAAAAGACACCCCCAAAGAGATACCGTTCGTCAAAAACGATTTGAAAGAACATCTGACCGCCGCCAATCGCGCCGCCTGTGATGAAGAGAAACACAAGAGGCGCAATCCCTAGGGCCGCCTGAACAACAGTGTGATCGACACGGCCCTCGCGCACCGCAGGGGTGATTTTGGGGAAAAACACATTGCGCTGATAGCTGAAAATCATCGTGGTCAGAATACGCGAGATGGTCAGCGCCAGTCCGTACAGACCCAATAGCTCAAGGGGGAAGTTTCTCGCCATGACCACACGGTCAATCTGCGTAATGATGAGGTAAAGGACACTTGCGAGAAAAAAATACTTGGTGAAGTTCAAGATTCGCCAAAACGTCTCTCGCTCGAACCGGAACCGCAACCGCCAGTTCTGCGGGAACACAAGCCGATCAATGACAATCTGCGAGACGCTTCCAAGGAGTATACCGAAGACCAAGGCCCATTCACTCCGTAGCCAGAAGGCCAGCGTGATCGTCATTGTCGTTGATGCAAGGGTCCTCATCACCAACACACGCTCGTTGATCCGTTGGACACCCGCGCGCGTCGCCAAGGGTTCTCCTAGGCTTTGAAAGCCTAGAACCAAAGGCACCAAAGTCACAGCACGGATATAATCGACCACGCCGGGTTGGCCGAGCAGAGAAGCAAAGGCGGGCGCGAGAACCCAAATAAGCGCAGCAAGACAAACCCCTCGCAACACTTGCAGTGTCCAGATGACATCGCCCGTGTCTTGATCCGCACCTTTCGGTTCCCGGATTATATAAGGTCTCAGCGACAAATCAGAGATCAGGTTCATCGTCATCAGAAGAGAGGTGAGAATCAACGAAACGGCAAAGGCGTCCGGGGCAAGAAGGCGCGATAGAATGGACGTGCTGGTAAAGCGAATGATGGCAATGATCGTCGTGCCCCCGCCAAGGGCGACCGCATTGCATTGATGAAGCGTGGAGAGACGTTTTTTGATCAGTTGCACGGTTTGTTTACGATCGTCACCTTGGCTTTAACAGTCGGCGCGACGAGGCCTTTCTTTGAGTTCGTCGATCATGGAACAGATGTTCCGAAAGTCTCTTATGAAACGGTGCATATTGATCGTCACCTACGGGTTTTCTCGACACAAGGTCGTCCCAGCCTGCGCGCGGCCAGATCGAGCAAGCCAAGAATGTCTGGCGCCCATCCCCGATGATTGGGTTATTGGCCACTCCTCAAGTGTGCAAGGTTCCTCGCGATCAAACAGACGTTAACATCAACACTGCGAGAAACACTTTGCGTTAGTATGCGTCACCGGTGGCGTTTGGCTGCGTCGTCAGAGGCGGTGCAAGGACGAGCAGATGCCCACCAGCGCGCCGGAGACTGAAAGGGAAGACGTTGGTTGTCATTGTTGCCATTGCGAACTTTTTGGTGGCCATGGTTCCCGCGTTGGTTCTGCGCCCCGCCTTTGGCGATCGCGATGTCGTTCTCCGTGTGGGGATTTATGTCCTCATCGCAACGATTTTGGCCTTTCTCATACCCTATCCTTTGGCTCCCGTGTTCTTTTTGGCGTTGGGATGTCTTGCGGCGTTCATGTCAGGCAAACAGCCGCTCGCCATTTTCTTCGCGGCTTTCCTTTATGCTCTTCCCGCGACGTTGAACTGGAACATTCCGTTTCCTGGCGTCAATTATCTCGTCAACCTCAATCCCTTGTTTGTGCTGTCAGTTGCGCTTTTGCCAACGCTGTTAAGGGATAAGTTTTCCTGGTCGTCGGGGGGCACAACGGCCTGTGTTGTTCTCTTCGTGCTGTTGTCTTGGGTGCTGAACCTGAGGGAGTATACGCAGTCTCCCACCAATGCGCTGCGAGAGCTGATCGTGGCTGTGGTGACGATCATTGTGCCCTATTTGGTTATCCGAAAATCGCTGAGTGACCCTCGCCGCCTCACATTGGCGGTGACAGCATTTGCCGTGTGCATCTTTTTTGTCACGCTGGTCGCTTGGTGGAGCGCTATTCGCGGTTGGCTGTTCTATCTGCATATGCCGCTCAATTATTTTGATTACAAAATATTCGGCACGCTGTCGCGCGGTGGCTCGATGCGGTTTTTGGCGGCAACGAACTTTGTTGAAACCCCTCTCTTAATCGCGATGGCGGGGATGGCATCTCTTTGGCTCCGCGCGACTTGGCCAAAGGGTATCCTAAACTATGCTTGGCTGGCCCTCGTTCCCGTGGCGGTGGTGGCTGCCGGTGGCCGCGGGGGATTGTTGGCCGCGCTGATTGCCTTCGCGGCTTATATTTTTCTTCGCTACTTCCCCAAAGGACTGCGCATGGTTGGCTATGTTGGAGCGATCATCGCGGCGATCATTGCATTTCCGATCGTCTTAACCGCTGACTTTTCCTTTATCGACCCTTACGGAACATTCAAGTACAGACAAGATTTGCTATCAACGGCACTAACGCGTCTTTCTCAGACGTTTTGGTTTGGCGATGCCAATTATGAGACACATCCCATTTTCGACGCCAATCGGCAAGGCCAGGGAATTGTTGATTTCGTCAATGCCTATGTGCAGGTGGGTTTGGCCAATGGGGTCATCGGACTTGGCCTTCTTCTTGGCATGATGGTCTTACCCTTTAGGCTTGCTCTTAAAACAGCCTATGGCGCGGATCCGGGCCTCTTTGGTGACCAAGTCAACGCCCGAAATTTGGGATTTGGAATCGCAGCGGCCATCGTCGCCAATGCCGTTATGATCATGACCGTGTCAGAGATCTCTCACATCGGCTATTTTAAGTACCTCATCGCGGCCTTCGCTGTTGCCTATCACGGGGCAGTGCGGAAGGCTCAAGACGAGGCGAGCACCTGATCGGCGACAAAGGCGTTGGACTGCCTCTCTGCGCCAAATGTACTCATTGGTCCGTGTCCTGATACGAATCTCGTCTCATTTCCAAGGGGCCAAAGCTTTTCTGTAATCGAAGCAATAAGTGTCGCGTGGTCCCCGCGCGGGAAATCTGTGCGGCCGATCGATCCTTTAAAAAGAACATCACCGACAAAGGCGAGTTTGGCATCCTTTTGGTGAAACACGACATGCCCGGGCGTGTGGCCGGGGGTGAAATAGACATCGAACACAATGCCGCCGATCTCCACGGTGTCGCCATCGTCAAGCCACCGGTCGGGAACGACGTTCTCGCCTTCGCCCGCAACCCCGAACCTTTTGGACTGTTCGGCAATCTGTGACAGCCAAAACACCTCCTCCTCATGGGCGCCTTCGATGATGGCGCCCGTGCGGCGCTTCAGCTCCATCGTGCCTGATGCGTGATCGAGATGGCCGTGGGTGAGCCAGATCTTTTCAATCTTTGCGTCCATCGCCTCGGCCGTGGCCATCAAGCGGTCAACCTCGCCGCCGGGATCGATCACCGCAGCTGAACCATTCGCGGCGCGAATGATGGAGCAGTTTTGCTGGAACGGCGTCACCGGGACGATCTGAACGGTAAAGGGCGGCTCTTGGGTCATCAAGAGAGCTTAGCTGTGACATCCCGGGCTCGCAAATCGCCCTAACGGTGATGCTCGATATGGCTGTCCACCAGCGCTTTGTTGTAATGGCGCAGCGCCCTGCTTTCAGTCAGTGTACCGAGGAGCTTACTCTTGTCTTTACGCGCCGTGACCGGCATCGCGTCCAGGCCGAGCTTTGACATCTCCGCGAGCGCTTCGCCGAGGGTTTGGTTGATATCAAGTCGTTTGGCGCCGTCCTCCAACGGCATGGCTGTGTCCGGAACAGGGCGCATCACATCACGCACGCGAATGGTCTGTAGAATGACACCTTGTGGACCTTCGGAGAGATCATAGCCCCGTTGGTTGAGCTGGTAGTGAAACCACGAGGTTCCGAAAAACACTTGGCTCAGCACTGTTGCAACGCCCACCGCGATCATCAACGCTGCGGTCATGGTGTAATCACCCGTCAGTTCAAAGACGATCAGTGTGGTGGAGATTGGTGCTCCAATGATGGCGCCTGAGACGGCGCCCATGCCGATCATGGCGTAGAAGGTGGGGCTCGCCACAAGGCCTGGAAACCAAAGATTGGCCGTTATGCCAAAGGCGGCACCTGACATCGCACCGAGGGTGATGCCGGCTGAGAACACCCCCGCGCCGAACCGGCAAGAAAGGCAAACGACTGTGGCGAAAATCTTCATGACCAAGAAGATCGTTAAAAGTTTAAGCGTGTAGTTGCCTTCAAGAGCCTCCGTTGTGGCTTGGTACCCAAAGCCCAAGACTTCAGGATAACCGATCCCAATCATCCCCATGACCAATCCCGCGATGATGGGCAGCAATGCTGGTTCTAGTTTCAACTGTCCGACCACGGACCGGGTGGTGCTTCGGGCAAATGCCGCGGCGGTGAGAAAGGCGATGGCAACCGCGCCAGCAAACAGACCCAAACTGCCGCCGAAAATGATATCGATGGTTTCTGCCCCGCCATAATCAGGGATGATGAACCGATGCAGGTCCCCCAAATGGCCGCGGGAAATCAGCGCCGCGAGGATCGATGAGAGAGCGATGGGTGCGAAGATCGACAGCGCGTAGTTCGACAGCACCACCTCCAGCGCAAAGAGAACGCCGGCGATCGGCGCGTTGAACGCAGCTGAGACAGCAGCGGCTGCGGCGCATCCCAGCAACATGCGGCTGTTTTTGGCGGACAGGCCAAGACGTTTTGATAGAAAGATGGAGATAGCCCCGCCCATCAAAACAGCGGGGCCTTCCCGCCCTGCGCTCGCACCCGAACCAAGGGCGATGGCGCAGACGGCGGTGTTGATCAGTCCACCCCGAACGGTGATCGCCCCCGGTGGCCGGGCGCGGGCCTCGATCACCTCAGCGACCCCTTGGCAGCGAATATCGGGATTGATGCCAAAACGCCGAGAAAGCCAAAGTAGGATTGCCACCGCCGTCCCGCCTACAATCGGTACAATGAAGGCCCGCAACGCTGAGAGGTTCCGCGCGCCTTGGGCGAGGTTCTCGCTGCCCGTGCCGTAGCTCTGCTCTGTGATGAACTCGATCAGCATCGCAAAGCCGACCACGCCGTAGCCCGTCATCACGCCCGTGAGGGCGGCCAAGCTCCAAAGCTTGATGTCTGTCCACGCCTCCGCCCGTTGGGCTGAGTGTTTAAGCCAAAGCTGAAAACGGGTCGAAGGGGATGAAACCATGAGCTTGGATCGCCGCTATCATCGTTCTGATCGGCTGTCAGCGCGAGGGTCCCACCAAACAGTCATTTCGCTTCAAAAACTTCGCATGGCGGTGGTGGGTGCTTCCCGCTAGGGAGGAGGGACGAGTTATGGTAACCGCCCGTCATCGGGATGGGAGATGATGCGATGCGCTTGGTGTTGGGAATAGCAGTTGGGGCAACAGCCCTCGCGACGGGGTGGCCTGCAGCAGCTGACGCGCAGGACCGCCGGACCCGGGCACGGCTCGAAGCAATGGAAGAACAAATCCAAGACCTGCAAGGCGTCGTCTATGGTGCTGACTCTGCGTTAGGCGCGAATGTGACCTACCAAGGAGCCAACCCCAATCCGCAAAACGTCAGTTCAGGATCAAGCGCTGCTGACACCGCTGTGCGCATCGGTGCGCTTGAAAGTGAGGTCCAGCGTTTAACCGGCGAGATTGAAAAACTGAGCTTCCGGCTAAACCAACACCAAGAGCAAATGCGCCGTTTTATCGAGCTTGAGTTTCCAGGCTATGCGAGCGCCTTGGAGAGCGGAGGTTCCACGGGCGGTGACACCTATTCACCCGCTGACGCAATGATTGGTGTACCCGTCGATCTTGTGGGCAGCGGCAGCGGAGGTCCAGGCGAGGGCGGGTTTGATAATCCTGACTCCGCCTTTCGTGCGGGACGCGCGGCTCTTTTGGAGGCGCGTTACGCTGAGGCGGAGCTCGCATTTGTGAGCTTGATCGAGGATTACCCGAACGACGTCCTTGCGTCGGATGCCTCATTTTACCTCGGCGAGACTTACTTAGCGCAAGGTGATCTGGGTGCCGCGGGTCGGACATTCCGCGATTTCATCCAGACCTACCCAAGCGATGATCGCGTGCCGGAGGCCTATTTCAAGCTTGGCCAGGCACTGGCGCGGGCAGACCAGGTCGATAAAGCTTGCCAGGTTTGGAACATCGCGCTGCGCAATTACCGGCAGATGCCCAACGACACGCGCCGCCTTATCACCGACAGTCGGGACGGATCCTGCAGCTAAATTGGCCTCTACCGGCGGATGAGCCTGCGGCGATCGCCGTTTCAGGCGGCGCTGATAGTTTTGCGTTGCTTCACTGGGCCGACGCTGCGGATTACCCGGTCGTTGCGATGACCGTGGACCACGGTTTGCGGCCCGAAGCGGCGGCGGAGGCCGCAGTGGTTGCCGATTGGTGCCGCGCACGGAACATCGATCACGAGACCTTGGTGTGGAAAGGCGAGAAGCCCAAGACAGGTATCCAAAAGGCTGCCCGCATCGCGCGTTACCGTCTTCTGTGCCAAGCCTGCGAACGGATGGGGATCGAGCACCTCTTCACGGGACACACGGCTGATGACCAGGCCGAAACTGTCTTCATGCGCCTCCGCCGCGGGGCGGGGCGGGGCCTTGCCGGGATGCCGCCGCAGCGGAAGATTGCCGCGGGGTCAGGGGAGCTCATCACCCTTCACCGCTCTATGCTCGGGGTACGGAGGGCTGAGGCGAGAGCCTATGCCCAGGCGCAAGGGTTGCCCTTTATCGATGATCCGTCCAATGAGGATGAGAATTTCGAACGCGTGCGTGTGCGGGCACTGTTGGCTGCGCTTGAGCAACAGGATTTGCTGACCACTGACGCACTTTGTCGTACGGCCACTGAGCGGCGACAGGCGATCAATCGGCCTGTGTCATGGAGCGGGTCGGCTGACGGTGCGGTTGTCTTTTCCGATGCCGATCATCTCCTTGAAGGGGGGTTCGATGCCGAAGAGGCGATCAACATGATTGTTGCAGCTCTTGGTTCGTCGTCATCCCGGCCGAAGCGGAGCGAAGAGCTGGGACCCATGTCCGCACAAGCCCCGCATGCATTCCCGGCGAACCTTTTCAGCGATCGATCCCTGATCAGCGCCGACGCGCTTTCCGGGATGACGCTGCATGGCGTGGTGATTCGCGTTTTTGGCGACAGAGGCTTGGTGTTTTTTCGAGAACCCGCGACGCTCCTCGGCCGGGCTGATGGCGCACCTGGCCTCGCGCCGGTCGCAGCGCCGGCTCGCTCCCGGCATCTCTTTGATCGCCGCTTCATTGCCGAGGTCCCTGGCGATGCGCCCGACGGTCTTGACCTCTGCGCCCTCGGTCAGCTGCTCCCCAAAGATATAGCAACGTCGACCCTCGCGCGGCAGCGGATTGCGACACTGCCGGCGCTGGCCAAGGGTCACCAGCTGACCCATCTTCCCGACGAGGCCGTTGGAGCGATTCAATCGGCGCTTTCCGGTTGGAAGATGGGCGCCAGCTTCTTATCTACGGCGATAGGGACCTTCCCGGCACGGTCGCTTTTGGCCGAACGCTTCGCTGGGGACGTGATCAGATTTTAAGACCGGGCCTTCAAGCTTGGCGAGATGAATGAGGAAGATCCTATGAACGGTCGTCACTGGATGGTGTGGGGGTTGATGCTCGTCGTCGCCCTGATGCTGGTCTATTTCTTCAACAGCGCGACACCCACTCAGGCCGTTGACCAACTGAACTATAGCCAATTCCGCGAATACGTCGCCGAGGGCGCGGTGGATCGGGCCCGCATCGAAGAGAACGTCGTCACCGGCGATCTTTCGAGTGGCGGCCGCTTTGTCACCAATGTGCCGCGCGGCTCCGAGGTGGCAGAGCTGCTCTACGCCAATGGCGTCCAGGTCGAGGTGGTTCCCCCGCAAGAAGCGCCGCTTCTGCTGCAGGTGTTGATCAATCTCCTGCCTATTCTTTTGATCCTCGGGCTCATCTACTTTGCTATGCGCCAAATGCAGGCGGGCTCAGGCAAGGCCATGGGCTTCGGCAAATCCAAGGCCAAGCTCCTGACCGAGAAACAAGGCCGCGTGACCTTTGATGATGTCGCTGGCATCGATGAGGCCAAAGAAGAGCTCGAAGAGATCGTCGACTATTTGAAGGATCCCATGCGGTTCCAGCGCCTTGGCGGGAAGATCCCCAAGGGCGCGCTGCTCGTCGGTCCTCCTGGGACCGGTAAGACGCTCCTTGCGCGGGCGATCGCTGGTGAAGCGAATGTGCCGTTCTTCACGATTTCTGGCTCGGACTTTGTCGAGATGTTTGTCGGCGTGGGCGCCTCCCGTGTCCGGGATATGTTCGAGCAGGCGAAGAAAAACGCGCCATGCATCATCTTCATTGACGAGATCGACGCGGTCGGCCGATCGCGGGGCGCAGGCCTTGGCGGCGGAAACGACGAGCGCGAGCAGACGCTCAACCAGCTTCTTGTCGAAATGGACGGTTTTGAAGCCAATGAAGGCATCATTCTGATCGCTGCCACCAACAGGCCCGATGTCCTGGACCCAGCGCTGTTGCGACCTGGCCGGTTTGACCGCCAGGTGGTGGTGCCCAACCCTGACCTTGTGGGTCGGGAGCGGATCCTTGGTGTGCACATCAAGAAAGTGCCGCTCGGCCCTGATGTGAAAATTCGCGATATCGCCCGCGGTACGCCGGGGTTCTCTGGCGCAGACCTTGCCAACCTCGTGAACGAAGCGGCGCTTCTTGCCGCACGACGCTCAAAGCGCATCGTCACCAACAAAGAGTTCGAGGACGCCAAAGACAAGATCATGATGGGCGCGGAACGCCGCTCCACCGTGATGACGGAAAAAGAGAAGACGCTGACGGCGTATCACGAGGCAGGCCACGCCATCGTGGCGCTCAACGTGCCGTCGACGGACCCGGTTCATAAAGCCACGATCATCCCCCGCGGACGCGCCCTTGGCATGGTCATGCAGTTACCAGAGCGCGATAAGTTTTCGATGTCGAAACAAGAGATGACATCGCGCCTGGCCATCCTCATGGGTGGACGCGTGGCCGAAGAGATCAAGTTCGGCAAAGAGCACGTGACCTCCGGCGCGAGCTCGGACATCGAACAAGCGACCAAAATGGCCAAAGCGATGGTGACGCAGTATGGCCTCACCGATGAGCTCGGACCGGTGGCTTATGCCGAGGACCAAGGCGAGGTGTTCCTTGGCCAACAGATCGCGCGTTCAGGGGCCATTAGTCCTGACACGGCGAAAAAGATTGAGGACCTCATCCGCGGCTTGATCGACCATGCTTATCAAGAAGCGCATCGCATTCTCGGCCGCGATCACAACGACGATTGGATCAAACTCTCTGAAGGGCTCCTCGAATACGAGACCCTGACAGGCGAAGAGATCAAGGCGTTGCTCCGCGGTGAAAAGATCATCCGTGATGATCCAGAAGAGCCGATGAGCCCGCCGCCGAGTTCAGTGCCAACATCGGGTCAACAGAAGCCAGACCCCCTCGGTGGGCCAGAGCCTCAAGGCGCCTGAGCGCAGACACTTGGTCGCGCAGGGGCCATGCGTTCTGCGATGCTGCTGTACCCGTTTAGGAAAACTTGGGTGGGTGCTTTCCTATCACACTTACGGGTGTTAACGTCCCGTTAGCGAATTCTCGGGGATCCACCATGCGGCCAAACTTTTATGCGATCGACGCGATCGCTTTTGGCTTCCGTTTTGCGATTACGGGCTTGCCCACGGCGATACGCCTTGGCTGGCTCCCGTTTTTGATCATGACGGCAGCTTACTTCCAAACCACCATGGTGTTCGCCCAGGCCGGCATTGATCCTCTCGAAACGGTACGCAGCGGTTTTGGCGCCTTGTTGGATGGCGGCAGTGAATTCGATTGGGACATTGAAGACCACGGCGATTACGAAGATCTCTCCCCCTTTGTTGGTCTTTGGGGCCTGTTGGCGTTGATCGGTTACGTTTTGCTGATACCGATGGCTGTTGCCCTATATCGCCAGGCCGCCAACGTCGAAACCCGCGGCGGCTTTTTGCCGATCTTTGGCGGCCCTGAGTGGCGGTTCCTCTTTTCTTTCGTGGTGCAGTACCTCGTCATCCTGGCTTTCATTGTCGCAGCGGGGCTGGCTGTCGGCCTCATTGCGCTTGCCGGGACAGCGTTTGGGACCGACGCGTTCGCGATCATTGCGGGCATCGCCCTGGGACCGCTGCTGCTTTGGTTTGTCGTGCGCTTTTCCCTTTTTCAGCCCACGGTGGCGATCACCAATTCGTTGAGTGTTCCGGCCGCATTCGGTGCAACAGCGGGGCGCTTTTGGAAGTTGCTCGGTACCTTTATCCTGTTGTTTTTGATCTTGTTTTTGCTTGTTGTGGCGACCTTTATCGTGCTCGGCACAGCGCTCGCTGTTTCTGATTTTGGCTCACCTTCCTATATCGGTTTCTCGGTTGCCAGTCAGGCGGTCAATCTCGTGATTGGATTGATCAGCATCGGCATTGTTGGGCGGATCACTGGCGATCTTCTTGGTACGACGGAAGAAGACACCAGCGATGATCCGTTCTCTGATGAGGAAGAGCTTGACGATGGCGCGGATGATCTTCTCGATGACTTGATCGGTGATGACGATACCGATTTCGTCGCCGAACCGGCATACGATGCTGATCACGACCAGGCGTCCTATGATGCCGAAGGGTTCATGATGCGCCGCCATCATGGTCAGGATCAGCAGCAGCGCCTCACCTCCATCTCGGATCAAGCAAGTGAGGCGAGCAAACGAAGATCGTCGATCAGTTTTATCCGCACGCGGTTCCGTTAAGTCGTCGCGCAACCATTGAATTCCTGACGAGCCGGGGCTTAGCCTCGGCTCATGCGTATTTTTGGCATCGTCAACGTCACGCCCGACAGCTTCTCCGATGGCGGACAGCTTCAATCGCCCCAGGCCGCAATCGATCATGCGTTGCGCCTGGAGGATGAAGGGGCGCATGTTCTCGACATTGGTGGCGAGAGCACAAGGCCCGGCGCGGATCCCGTGAGCGCCGACGATGAACGTCGCCGCGTGCTGCCTGTGATTGAGGGTCTTCACGCTCGAACGGATGCCGCCCTTTCGATTGACACGCGCAAGACCGTGGTGGCTTCTGATGCACTCTTGGCTGGAGCCACCATATGGAACGACGTCTCCGCCTTAAAGGATGAGGGGGCTGTTGAGCTTGCCGCGACGTCCGGCTGCGGTGTCGTGCTGATGCACATGCAAGGAGATCCACACTCAATGCAGCAAGCACCGCGTTACGACGATGTGGTGGCCGAGGTGATGGGGTATCTGGCGGCGCGCATCACCACGTGTGAGCGCGCCGGTTGCGACCGTGCCCGTTTGATCGCTGACCCTGGCATTGGGTTTGGCAAAACCCTTGCGCACAATCTGGCCATCTTCGGTGATCTTGAAAGGTTTCAAGAGTTGGGGGTTCCGCTGATGCTGGGGGCGAGCCGGAAGCGTTTTATCTCGGCGCTTGATCGCGACGAGCCCCCGGATGCAAGGCTTGGTGGAAGCCTGGCGGCGGTGCTCCGCGGCGCCCAAGCCGGCGCTGCATGGTGCCGGGTGCATGATGTCAAAGCCACCCGCCAAGCCCTTGCCGTTGCGGCGCATGTGCGCCGCACAACCGGACGATGAAATTATTGAATAGCTTGATTTTTACCGAATTTTATGTGATTTTGTAAAAGATAAAAAAAAGGGAACGGGCATGAAACTTTTCGCCACGGCGATCACGGCAGCAACACTTTTGGTGGGCGCCCAAGCGCAGGCAAATTTCGTCTTCAACGGAAGCTTTGAGGTCGACACATTCAGTGATGGTTCAGAAGTCCTTGGGAACACCAATGACGGCGATGGCGCACAAGCGCTGAGTGACCTTCGCAATGGCGACTTCTCCGGTGGCAACAACTGGGAGGTGTTCACGGTTCTTCCTGGTTGGACGACGACGAACAACGGCATCGAGCTTCAAACCGAGGCAACCTTGGGCAATGTGGATGTTCAGGATGGCAAAGTTTATGCTGAACTCGATAGCCATCCGAGCCCAGGAAACTCATCGATCTCGCAGACGCTTGATCTGCCGGCAGGCGACTACGAGTTCTCCTTCTTGTATGCTCCCCGCGTCGGCAACACCGCGACCGACGGCATTGCTTATAGTCTGGCACCCGGCGTGATTGACCCAGCGGTGGTGGTGAATGGTGCGGGCTTCTTGCCAGGCGAGTGGACCAAGATCACCCAGACATTCACCCTGACTGACCCGCTCACAACGCTTGTTTTAACCTTCGAAGCGGTGGGCCATCCTGAGACCCTCGGCGGCTTTATCGATGATGTGCAGCTGGTGGCAACGCCGCTTCCTGGTGCTGCAGCCTTTCTTTTGACCGGCCTTGCAGGCCTGGGCATGGCGCGCCGGAAACGGACTTTATAAATCCACAGGGATCAGACCTGATCAGAAAAGCCCGGCATTGCCGGGCTTTTTTTGTCGATCAACGCCAACGCAACACGTTCTTCTCCCATTCACCGGGTTCCGCTACACCATCGCCTATGATGGAGAGCGATCATGCGCGGCGATGACAACCCACAAGAGCGAAAGGTGTTTGGCACCGATGGTGTGCGCGGCCTTGCCAACGCTGGCGCGTTAACACCTGAGGGCGTTTTAAAGCTCGGGATGGCGGCTGGCCGCGTGTTTCGGCGCGGTGACCATCGTCACCGGGTGGTGATCGGAAAGGACACGCGGCTTTCGGGCTATATGATTGAGCCTGCCCTGACCGCGGGTTTCATCGCGGCAGGGATGGATGTTCTGCTCCTCGGCCCTATTCCAACGCCGGCCATGGCGATGCTCACGCGGTCCATGCGCGCTGATCTTGGGGTGATGATCTCCGCCAGCCATAATCTCTACCATGACAATGGTCTTAAGTTTTTCGGACCCGACGGGTACAAACTATCAGACGATACAGAGCTCGCGATCGAGCGATTGATGGAGGAGGGCCCCTCCGTCGGTCTTGCGAAGGCAGACAAGCTCGGCCGCGCCAAGCGGGTCGATGACGCAAGCGCGCGTTATATCGAATTTGCCAAGGCAACGCTGCCCCGCCGTCTTACCCTTGACGGCGTGCGGGTGGTGGTCGATTGCGCCAATGGTGCGGGCTATAAAACGGCGCCTGTTGTGCTCTGGGAGCTTGGCGCTGATGTCAAAACCATTGGTGTGAGCCCGGACGGTTTTAATATCAATGACGGTTGTGGCTCGACGGCGCCGACCAAACTCGCCGAGGCGGTCAAAGAGTACCGTGCAGATATCGGTATCGCCCTCGATGGCGACGCTGACCGCGTCATCATTTCTGATGAGAAGGGTAATCTGATTGACGGTGACCAAATCCTCGCCACGATTGCAACGGCGCTTCAGCGCTCAGGTGGTCTGAAGGGTGAAGGCATTGTCGGTACGGTGATGGCAAATATGGGTTTGGAGAAATTTCTTCATGACCATGGGATGCGCCTTGTTCGGACGAAAGTCGGCGATCGTTATGTGACAGAAGCCATGCGCGAGCGCGGCATGAACCTGGGTGGTGAGCCTTCCGGCCATGTCATTATGTCGGATTATTCGACGACCGGTGATGGCCTTGTCACGGCGCTTCATGTTCTGGGTGTTGTCGCGGAGCAAGGCCGATCTGTCTCTGACGTTTGTGATAATTATGATCCGTTCCCATCAGTTCTCAAAAACGTCCGCTATCAGGGCGGCTCTCCGCTTGAGAACGAGACGGTGAAAAAGGTGATCGCTGAATCGGAAAGGGTGCTCGGCGAACGCGGGCGCACCGTGATTCGCAAGTCTGGCACTGAGCCCCTTATCCGCGTCATGGCCGAAGGCGAGGACGAGACGCTTGTGACGCGCGTGGTCGATAATATCTGCGCGGCTGTTGAGGCGGCGAAGTCTATCGCGTGACCCAAGGCCGTGTTCTGATCATTGCAGGGTCCGACTCTGGTGGCGGGGCGGGCATTCAGGCTGATATCAAAACGGTCACCGCGCTTGGCGGTTATGCGGCGACGGCTGTAACAGCGATTACCGTGCAAGACACCAATGGCGTTCACGCCGTGGACGCTGTTTCTGATGATACCATTCGCCAACAGATCGATGTGGTGATTGGCGATATCGGGGCAGACTGTATCAAGATTGGGATGATCGGAACCCGTCGTGCAGGGGAAGCCATTGCCCGTGCACTGAAAGGCTGGCCTTCCATTCCCGTTGTGCTTGATCCGGTTTTGGTGGCCACCAGCGGGGACAGCCTCGGCGACAGCGATGTGGCTGACCTCTTAAAAGCAAAGCTCATTCCCCGCGCAGCGGTCGTGTCACCCAATGTGCCGGAGCTCGAAGCCTTGTCAGGAGAAACAATCACCAACGAGGCGGGGTTGGCCAACGCAGCGCGTGCTCTTTTGAAGGCTGGCGCGCATGCGGTTTTGGCCAAAGGCGGGCATTTGGCTGGTCCAACGGTCACAGATTTTTTGATCACTGCCGCAGAAACCGTTCCGTTCACGCACGAGCGTTTGGATACTCGCCACACCCACGGGACCGGTTGCACGCTGGCGAGCGCGGTGGCTGCGGGGCTGGCGCAAGGGATGGATCTCTATGATGCGACCGAGCGGGCGATCCATTACGTTGAGGCTGCGATCCGCTTCGCCCCGGGCTTTGGCACCGGGCATGGTCCGCTTTGCCATGCGCTTACACGTGACGGAAGCAACACATTCAAACCCATCAGCTAAGCGATATCTTCAGCGCACGCACCGACGACAGTCTCAAACATCTCATCAGTCAGTCGGCCCGTGTTGGTGTTGTAGCGACTGCAGTGATAGCTCGACCGAACACGGAGCAAGCCGTTGGGGCCTTCCAATTCATAGGCTGTGTCATGGCCAAAAGGCGACACGGCAAGGCGATGACCGAGTGTCCGCAAGGTGGCGTCATGGCTGACTTTGCCAAGACAGAGGATTGCCTTGAGATTCAGCAGCGCCTCAATGCGTCCCTTTAAAAAAGGCTTGCACGCATTAATTTCTGCGGCGACAGGCTTGTTTTCTGGCGGAACGCACCGAACAGCGTTGGTGATGGCCACTTTATGTAAGGTGAGGCCATCATCGGGACGTTTGTCATAGGCGCCGGACGCCAGACCAAACTTGATTAACGTGGCGTAGAGAAGATCACCGGCCCAGTCACCGGTAAAGGGCCGACCTGTCCGGTTCGCGCCGCCACGACCCGGCGCAAGGCCGATAATTAGCAGGCGGACGTCCTCTTCGCCGCCATCAGGCAAAAAGGAGGGGACAGCACCATTGAACCAGTCCGGCTCCGCTACTGAATTGGCCTCACGATAGGCAACAAGCCGTGGACAGAGGGGACAGTCTGCGGGTGCTTCTGTGGCGAGCTGGGTCACTCGTCATCATAGGGATCTTCGTCATCATCCCTCTCTCGTTTGGGTGGGCCGCCGCTCGATTTCCGCGCGATAACATCTTCGAGGTCGGTCAGGTCAACAAACTGATCAGCCTGTCGCCTGATTTCATCAGATGCCAAGGGCGGTTGAGACTTCATCGTTGAAACACAGATAACCCGGCAGCCAAGCTCTTGTGACCGTTGGATTGCGTGTTTGAAGTCACCATTGCCCGTGAAGAGAACAATGCAGTCAAGCTTGGCGGCCATCAGCACCATGTCCACGGCGAGTTCAATATCCGTGCTGCCGCGATAGCGTTTGCGACCATCCTGCCCGACAAATTCACGGGCCGACTTGGTCACCATGGTGAAGCCGTTGTAGTCGAGCCAATCAACCAGCGGGCGCAGGGGTGAATAGTCTGCGTCTTTGTCTTCTTGCATGGCTGTGTAGTAAAGCGCGCGCACCAAACGCGTTTCTCGCTTCAACCGGCTCAGAAGACTGCGGTAATCGATATCAAAACCGAGGGTCTTGGCCGTCTTGTAAAGATTGGCGCCGTCGATAAAAACAGCCGTCTTATCATCGGGGTCGAGCCCCATCCATTCACTCACATCATACTCCGGCCAATCATGGCGCCGCAAAATTTGCTGGGGTGTAGCTTGGGTCGGAGCAAGTGACAAACACGACGCGCACGGCCTTGATTGGTCTTGGATCCAACAAGCCCTGGTTGGGCGCCGATAGCGAATCAGTGGTCAGAGATGCTGCCCAGGCGCTCCGCTCCCTTGGCGACGGTGTTCGGCTTTCTCCTCTTTACGACAGTCCTGCATGGCCCGATCCAACGGCGCCGCGTTATGTGAATGCAGTGGCCCAGCTCGAGACGGCCCATTCCCCTCTTTCGCTGTTGCGCGGGCTTCAGGCGATGGAGGCCGGTTTTGGCCGGGTGCGTTCGGATAAGCCTGAAGAGCGATACGCACCGCGCACCCTTGATCTTGATCTCTTGGTGCTCGGCGATGAACGCTCAGCGACCAAGGAGCTGACCTTGCCCCATCATGGCATGGCGGAGCGGGACTTTGTCCTCTTGCCGCTCAAGGATTTGGCGCCCGATTGGCGCCATCCGATATCAGGGAAAGATCTGGCGCAGCTTCTCTCCGCCCTTCCCACGATCACAGCCCAACGGCGAGGTTGAACCTGACAACGGCGCTCTTATGGTGCGCCGACGCAAAAGAGGTTGCCATGCACGATATCCGCGCCATCAAGGATGATCCCAACGCTTTCGACGCTGCGATGAAGCGGCGCGGCTCGGACGTGCGGGCTGCCTCTCTTCTCGCCATTGATGATGAGCGCGTTGCGACCGTCAAAGCGATGAACGATGCGCAGGCGGAGCAAAAATCTGTCTCCAAAAAGATTGGTGCGGCCAAAGCCAGCGGTGACGAGGCCGCGGCCCAGGCCGTCATGGCGGAGGTTGGTCAGCTCAAAGAGCGCGTGAAGGAGCTCGAAGAGCAAGAGCGCGTGCTTGCGGCGAAGCTGCATGACGCGCTCTTGCCGATCCCGAATATGATGGACGCCGATGTGCCAGATGGTGCCGATGAGGACGCCAATGTCGAGCTTCGTCGATGGGGCACGCCGCGGGATATCCCCGGCGCGAGGGATCATGTCGACCTCGGGGAAGCCCTGGGTATGATGGATTTTGAGGCGGCGGCCAAGATCTCGGGGTCGCGCTTTGTCGTTCTCAAAAAGGATTTGGCCAAACTCGAACGCGTGATCGCGACGTTTATGCTCAATCTTCATACAGAAGAGTTTGGTTATCTTGAGCATATGCCCCCGGTTTTGGTCGGCGCTGACGCCATGACCGGCACGGGTCAGCTCCCCAAGTTCGAAGAGGATGCTTTTCGAACCGGGGATCGTTATCTCACACCGACCGCGGAGGTCTCGCTGACCAATTTGGTGCGCGACGAGATCTTGGCGGAGGATGAGCTGCCCAAAAGGATGACGGCATGGACCCAGTGTTTCCGCGCGGAGGCGGGTTCTGCTGGCCGTGACACCCGCGGTATGATCCGTATGCACCAGTTCTCGAAGGTTGAACTGGTATCGATCACCACGCCTGATGCGTCCGATGAGGAGCACTACAGTGGGCTGCTTGGATAATTGCT
>JBCCBY010000022.1:0-18006 GCA_039033795.1 Pseudomonadota bacterium
ACTTTTTATCATCGTCAATATCAACCACCTCACCACGCGAACAGCGGACATCTGGTCCACAAAAGACTGTTCAGGGATGGCGATCGCAGGGAAAAGTGCTGTTCGCGGCCCCAGACTGAACGCTGATTGGACCTCACCAGCGAAACGCTGGTACCGTTCAGCCGAAAACACCACGGATCCGGCGCCATTAAAACGATACAACTCTTCTGCCCTGCAACCTATCGCGATCTTGTGGAAACAGCGATCGAGCGTACCCAACCTATTGACTGGACACGGACGACCTCAACCGATGGATCCCGCGATGCAATCCAGGTTCTGTTGGAAGACAGCCAATGCCAGTCTTTCATGGATGCCATGCAGACTCTTTTTGCCAGCGATGAGACATGGCGCCTTATCCTCAGCGATGTGGAAGCGGTCCTGCCACGGACCGAGACAGACCCGGATGCGGTCGAAAGCAGCAATGAGAAAAAAGGTTCATCGACATTGGCCGTACGCGAAGCACTTTTTGAAGAGGTGATGGGCAACAGCAGGCTAACCGTGGACTATCTCGTCTTGACCATGCTTTCCGCTGTTGTTGCGGCCATTGGTCTTAATGAAGATAATATTGCCGTGCTTATTGGGGCGATGGTTATCGCCCCATTGCTTGGCCCAATTCTTGGGTTCAGCCTCGCCTCAGCGCTGGGGTCAGCAAGGGCTATGCTGCAAGCAGCGCGAACTGCCGTTTGTGGACTGATTGTTGGCTTTAGCACCGTCTATCTTCTCACCCTCGTTCTAACGGTCAACCTCGATAGCCAGGAATTGGCCGCTCGAACCGACATCAGTCCCGAGATTGTTGCCCTTGCCCTCGCATCCGGTGCCGCGGCGGCACTTTCCATCACGGGAGGGTTGTCGTCCTCATTGGTCGGGGTCATGGTGGCGGTGGCTCTTCTACCGCCGTCAGCCGCCGCAGCCATGTATCTTGGCGAGGGGGATCTTCAAAACGGCTTGGCTGCCCTGATTGTTGTGGCACTGAACATCATATGTGTTTTGCTTTCCACCCAGATTGTCTTTGCTTGGAAGGGGATTCGGCCCCGCCGATGGCTTCAACAAAAAAGCGCTGCACGTTCTTTTCGGGTCAACCTCATCGTCTGGGCGTGCTTATTGATCGCGCTTTTCGCCGTGGGGCTTTGGTTGAGCAGCCCTGCCGAGTTGGGTTTCTAATGCGTCCCGTATCAGGGAAACGGCACGTCAAGTAGAACCGCGGCGACCGGATGGAGTCACGAGAGGCACACCCAACGGCATCCTCCGTGTGGTAACTGTCTTCGATGGCGGCGTTTGATGATCATCCGATAACGAGCCTCGATACCGTAGGACCATCTCATTTGGCCGCTGTCCCCCTTGCTCTGCGTGTTGGTTGTGAACGCAAAAAAGCAACGGCTGTTTGGCTCGACAACCACCTGCCTGACGTCATCGGTGCCAATGAGCGTGATCAGCAGAGATATCGACGCATGGTCGTCTCACCGCGCAAAACGAGAACCGGCGGCCAACTGCACAGTCGCTGACGATAGCGGCGCGAGCGACGGTTGAGGCGACGGCGCCTGCGCGCCGGTCGTATCGTGTGTGGCGCTGCCTAACGCCTTGCGCCTTCCCGTAGGGTCCGCGGCGCGTGAGATACAGAAAATGGCGGAAGAGGAGGCAGAAAACTCAAACTCTTCTTCCCAAGACCGCGATTGCGGTCCGGGCGGTCAGCCCGCCCTGTCGGAGGCGCTAAGCGCCGTGAGACAAGAAGTGGCGGAGGAGGAGGGATTCGAACCCCCGGGACGCGTAAACGCCCAACGGTTTTCAAGACCGCCGCTTTCGACCGCTCAGCCACTCCTCCGAAGGGACTGCCCCTAGCGTGGGTTGCGCGCTTTGGAAATGATTTCCTTGGTCGGTTTAATAGGCGCGGATGAGACCCGCGAGGCGCCCCTGCACCTTCACCTGGTTGGGCCCGAAGATGCGGGTCTCATAATCGGGGTTCGCCGCCTCCAAGGCTATAGAACCACCTTTTTTTCGAATGCGTTTGAGCGTCGCTTCCTCATCTTCGACCAAAGCCACGACGATTTCACCGTTTTGGGCATCATCACACCGCGCAATGATCACGGTATCACCATCGAGAATGCCCGCGTCGATCATCGAGTCGCCGTGAACCTCGAGGGCAAAATGCTCACCCCCGCGCAACATGCCATCGGGCACCTGGATGCGATCTGTTTCATGTTGGATCGCAGCAATCGGGGTGCCGGCCGCGATGCGTCCGAGGAGGGGAACGCCCTCTTCCTCAAAGCCGCCAGGATCGACCGCAGCAGTATCAAAATCGTGGTTCTCGATCACCGAAGGTTTGAAGGCCTCGCGTCGCGGTGGAGCGGCTGCTTCAGGCAACCGAAGAACCTCCAAAGCACGGGCCTTGTGCGGCAGACGGCGCAAGAAGCCGCGCTCTTCCAGCGCCGTGATCAACCGGTGGATGCCCGATTTCGACTTCAGATCGAGGGCGATCTTCATTTCTTCAAAGGAGGGCGAGACGCCACTCTCTTCAAGACGCTCATGGATGAACATCAACAGGGCGTGCTGTTTTGCGGTGAGCATAGAAACCTCGAGAACAAATCAAGACCGTTCTAAGGTTGTTCTCCTGGGTCGTCAACAGCTTCAAGGAGTTGCTTGAGGGCCGCACCGGGATCGGGCTGGCGCATCAAGTGCTCACCGATCAAAAAGCGCCGTATTCCCTGCTCGACAAGGGTTCGGATCGCGCCTGCACCATCAACCCCGCTCTCGCTGACGATGGGGACACCTGGCGCAAGGGCCGCCAGTCGAGGCGTTGTTGCGATATCGGTGACGAAGGTTTTCAGGTTGCGGTTGTTGACGCCCAGCAAATCCGGCTGGAGCCCCCGTGCTCGCTCAAGTTCTGCTGCGTCGTGCACCTCCACCAAAACGTCAAGATGTTCGTCCCGTGCCGCTGCGCTCAGATCAGATGCCATGTCGTCATCGAGGCACGCCATGATCAACAAGATCGCATCAGCGCCCGCCGCTCGCGCCTCAACCACCTGATAGGGATCCACCATAAAATCCTTACGCAGAAGGGGTATCGATGTCGCCGCTCGCGCTTGTGACAGGAAATCGAGGTGACCCTGAAAACTTGGCGTGTCGGTCAGAACGGACAGACACGCCGCGCCGCCGCGTTCCAGTGAAACAGCAAGCTCTGCAGGCTGAAAGTCCTCGCGGATCAGTCCTTTTGAAGGGCTGGCTTTTTTGACCTCGGCGATGATACCAAGGCCAGCCTCGGCCATTGCGTGCACGCGGTTGGCGAAACCACGCGGTGTGTTGGCGTCTGCCTGGTCTCGAAGTGACGACAAAGGGCGAACAGCCTTCGCGGCGGCGACCTCTTCGCGTTTATAGGCGATGATCCGATCAAGGATGGTGCTCATGCTTTTGCCGTCGTCAAAAGATGCAGCTTGGCCTGAGCCGCACCGCTATCGATCGATTGTGAGGCCAGATCAGCGCCATCGCGCAGGTTATCAGCCTGACCCGCCACGATGAGGCAGGCAGCCGCGTTGAGGAGCACAGCATCGCGGTAAGCCCCCTGCTCCCCCTCCAAAACCGCCCGCAGTAAGACCGCGTTCTCTTCTGGTGTGCCGCCGACAAGACTGTCATTGCCGCGACGAGAAAGCCCTGCATCTTCAGGGGTGACAACAAAATGCCGGATCTCGCCATCCTTAAGTTCTGTAACCTCATTGCCGCCCGCTAACGACAACTCATCCATGCCGCCGGCGCCATGGACAATCCATGCGTGCTGGGATCCCTCTGCGCACAAAACCTCGGCGAAGGGACGCGCCAGGCGGCCATCAAAGACACCCAGCAATTGCCGACGCGCTTGGGCAGGGTTCATCATCGGTCCTAGAATATTAAACAGTGTTCGAATTTTTAGTGTGCCGCGCAGCGGGGCGACCTTCGCAAGAACAGGATGATGGTTCGGCGCGAACAGAAAGGCGAGACCGTCCTCTAAAAGGCGTCGTTCCTGCGCATCAATCGTCTCGTTCAGATCCACGCCCAACCGCGACAGAACCTCAGATGAACCCGACTTTGACGACACCGCACGGCTGCCATGTTTAGCGACGGTAACGCCTGCGCCCGCAGCAACGATAGCCACGGTTGTTGATATATTCACTGTGCTGATGCCATCACCGCCGGTGCCGCAACAGTCAATCGCCCCTTCTGGGGCTTTGATCGTCAGAGAGCGGATTTTAAGAAAACGAATGGCGGCGAGAAGCTCTTCGGTGCTCTCACCCCGAACGCGTAAGGCGGTGAGGAAGGCTGCCGCTTGGACATCGGGGATCTCACCCTCAAATATCGCCGTGAGCGCCGCCTCCATCTCACGGGGTTGCAGGGGGGCACCGCCTATTGCTGTGTTCAAGATCTCAAGAAAACTCATGCAGCTTGCCTCTCACGCGCCATGCGGAGGAAATTCTCGAGCATTGTTGCGCCGCCTTCACTGGCGTAACTCTCTGGGTGATACTGCACACCATAAATAAGGTGGCCCCGGACTTTAATAGCCATAATCTCGCCATCATCCTCAGCCTCTGCGATCACCTCAATGTCGTCGGGGAGCCCAGCACGATCAACGGACAGACTGTGGTAGCGGGTGGAGCTGAAGGCGTGCCCGAGCCCCAAAAAGATGGGATCGTCGGTCACCGTCACGCGACTGACTTTACCATGCATGGGGATGCCTGCTCGGATGATGGTGGCACCATGGGCTTGGGCGATGGCTTGATGACCGAGGCAAACACCGAAAAGAGGAAGACGCGCTGCTTTTGCGAGGGAGACGAGGGCCAAGCATATGCCCGCTTGATCGGGGTCACAGGGGCCTGGAGACAAGATGATCGCCGATGGCCGAAGCGCGATTGCTTCCTTCGCGGTCATCGCGTCGTTGCGGATGACCTCAACCTCCTCGTCAAAGGGCGCAAGAAGCTGCACCAGATTGTAGGTGAAGCTGTCATAATTATCGACGACGAGGATCATTGAGGAGCCATTCTTCTGAAGCACAGCGGCTTACCATTTGGAGCGATGGGCGCAACGAGGCTCTTGTTGCTGGCCGTCTGTTGCTGTTCGTCGGCCCTCGCAGGGGACCTTAAAACACCGCCCGCTGAAGCGCCTGCCCGGCTTGCACCGCGCTACGACGAGCGAGCGCTGTTGGCCATCGTGATCGATGATATGGGCCTAGACTGGGCTCGCTTTCGTGCGGTGATGGCGATTGATGCGCCGTTGACGCTGTCGTTTCTCCCCTATGGCAAAGACGCCCAAGCGATGCTCGATATCGCGTCGGATCAGCACGAGGTGCTTCTCCATCTGCCGATGCAGCCCTTTGGCGATTTCAACGCCGGCCCCGATCAGGTCACCCTTGGCAGCGACGCGGCGGTGAAGCGCCAGATCAACAACAATCTCGAAAAACTGACGGGGTATCACGGGGTCAACAATCACATGGGAAGCCGGGTCACCGCGGACCGCCAGACCATGCGTTCGGTTCTGGATGTCTTGAACGACAAGGGCCTCTTTTTTCTTGATAGCCGCACCTCGACCCGCTCGGTGTCATCTGACGTCGCCCCGTTGGTTGGCGCCCGGGTCATCGAAAACGCCCACTTTATCGATGGGGAGGCGGGCCGCGGCGGAAAACGAGAAGCGCTCAGGCAACTGACGTTAGGTGCCCAAGTCGCCAAGCGGGACGGCAGCGCAATTGTTATCGGCCATCCCTACCCGACAACAATTGCGGCACTGGAGGCGTGGCTTCAAACCAATGAAGCCAAAAGCGTCCAGCTGGTTAAAGTGAGCACCCTGCTACCAAAATCAGAACAGGTCTCCGATCAGTCCCGATCAACCCTTAGGTTTTAGGCGCCGACACAAACCACCTTCGAATGTCTGGATCACACGGTGATCGGCAGCGTTTTATCTCTGAACGCTGATGTTTGAGCGCAACGTCCCAGGCCACTGGCCATTGCTATAAAACCTTCGTATCAGGAGAATTATGCGAAATGCTCTTCTATCTCTCTACTGATTTATTGTTAGCTGTGTGGTCGAGACCCTGGTCATGATGGTCTAGCCACCTAAGTTCTTCCGATCAAAACCGGTGGGAGGGTGAGATGTTGGCAAATCAGCTTGCTTGGCTTGGCGCGCTGCTTCTAATGACGGCGTGGTCGCTGGCGGCCGCACAAGATAGCGAGAGCGATGTCCAGGCGTGGAACGCACTCGCGGTCGCTGGCCCCGTGGCGAACGACAGCTCCCTCCTTTTTTGGTTCGATGGTCACGCGCGTTTCCGCGATGATGCGTCCGAGCTTGGCGTCACGATCGTCCGCCCGGCGCTGGGTTGGCGCGCCCATAAGAATCTCGACCTCTGGGCCGGGTATGCACGGGTCGTCTCCCGCCAAGATCTTGGGCCCGACATCAAAGAGGATCGCGCATGGCAGCAGGCCACCTTCCCCCTTCCCGCGGTCCTCGGTGGGTCGTTGAGCGGCAGGTCGCGTCTGGAGCAGCGGTTCCGAAACACAGGCGATGACACAGGTTGGCGGTTCCGGCAGTTCATCAGATGGGGAAAGCGGATCGAACGGACCAATTTTTCCATCGTCGTGTGGGACGAAGTCTTCGTCAATCTTCATCACACCGATTGGGGTCAGCGAGAAGGTTTCAACCAAAACCGCCTCTTTGTAGGGGGTGCATGGCACCTTGGCGACCAGACACGCGTTGAAGCCGGCTACCTCCATAATCTTCTTGATACGCCCGGCCCGGACGAGCAGAGCAACCACAACATCTCTCTGACTTTTTTTTGCAGCCTTTAGCCTGATCAGTTGACGGAAAGTGGGGGCAACCGACGTTCAACAGGAGAGGACTGGATGATCGAGGTGGTGGTCATGGAATGCGGAACGATGCGATCAATCAGCGCTTCAAGATCGTCAACTGAGCGCACATGGGCCCGCGCCACATAACAATCCTCACCCGTCACCCGCACACATTCAACAATATCGGGTATATTTTTGATCAGGTCAGCGACCTCGCGCAGTTTTCCAGGCACTGGCCTTATACGGAGCATAATGGCGAGGGGGCGGCCAAGCACTGCCGGATTGACGATCGCGGTGTAGCCCGTGATGGCGCCCGTTTCTTCTAAGCGCCGCACCCGTTCCGATACCGAAGGCGCTGACATGCCCACCGTGCGTGCCAGCTCAGCGATGCTGATGCGCGCATTGTGGACCAAGGCCTCGAGAATGCGGGCATCGACATCGTCGATATCGCCACCTTCCATTCGAAGGGGTTTGACCATAATGACCTCTTTTTATGCCTATGATTGTCGGTTATTCTGATATTTGCCTATATATAATCACGTTTTCTCCTCATAAAGTTGAAAGAATGAATTTAGCAAGCCAAAATCATTCTGACGGCACATTCAACAAGACCGTCAACGTGGTGCCGCCGCATGCGTGGTTCGGTGTCAGCGCCGTTTTTCACTACCTGGGGCCGTCGCTCGCCGTGCTGTTGTTTCCCGTCGTCGGTGTTCTGGGCATGGCATGGTTTCGGATCGCGTCCGCAGCGCTGATCTTCGCACCCATCACGCGTCCTTGGAACACGATCCGTCACGCAGACGGACAAACGCGGGTCTTGCTGATTGGTCTGGGTGCAACACTCGCAGTGATGAACACGTCTTTTTACCTGGCACTCGATTCGCTGCCAATGAGTCTCGTCGCGGCGATGGAGTTTATCGGCACGATCGGTATCGCGCTTTGGGGTTTGAGAACGGCACGCAACCTTATCGCTTTGATGCTCGCGGTCATTGGCGTTTTTGTTCTGATTGATGTCAAATGGGTGACAGACTTTGGTGGTTTGTTATGGGCATAACTGAATGCCTTGCTCTTTATCGTCTATATCATCTTAGGCCATCGGGCAGCAGAAGGTGGTGCCGGTTCGGGAATTGAACGCCTGGGCGCTGCGATGGCCATCGCTTTTTTCCTTTTGATGCCAATCGGGTTTGTTGAGGCCGCCAAAGCGTTCGGCTCTGTCAAACTGATCGGAGCGGGAATTGGTGTTGGTCTTTGCTCGTCGGTTATTCCCTATGTGTGCGATCAATTGGCGATGGCGCGTTTGCCGCGGGCGTCCTTTGCGCTTCTTCTGGCCTTGCTTCCGGCCACTGCGACGATCATCGCAGCGCTTGTGCTATCGCAGATTCCCACCCCGCAAGATCTCTTTGGCGTCACCCTGGTGATGATCGGTGTCGCGGTGCATAAACAACCCCAGCGGACGTAAGCGCGTTTCGAGACTCGTCGTTATCCGCCGCGCGAGGCTTTCACAAAAGCCTCTTTGATCGCGCGGCTTTTGGCTTCGCATTCAGCGAGCTCCGCTTGCGGATCACTGTCATAGACAATGCCAGCACCTGCTTGGATGTGGACCTCATCATCTTTTACCACCGCCATGCGAAGGCCAATGCAACTGTCAAACTCACCATCAGCACCGAAGTAACCGATCGCGCCTCCATAAACACCGCGGGCGGACACTTCGAGTTCATCAATGATTTCCATCGCGCGAATTTTCGGAGCGCCGGTCAGTGTTCCTGCGGGAAAACCATTCAGCATCGCATCAAGCGGCGTCAAGCCCTCTTTTAACCGTCCGACCACGTTTGATGTGATATGCATCACATGGCTAAACCGCTCGATCGTGAAGGTTGCCGTGGGCTCGACTGTCCCGGGTTCAGCGCTTCGCCCCACGTCGTTCCGTCCAAGGTCAAGCAGCATAAGATGCTCAGCCCGCTCCTTTTCATCGGCCAAGAGCTCTTGTTCGAGCGCAGCATCCTCTTCGGGTGTTGCACCACGAGGTCTGGTCCCAGCAATTGGTCGAATTGTGACCTCTCCATTCCGGACTCGGACCAATATCTCTGGGCTTGCGCCAAGGAACGTAGCAGGCTCGAAATTCAGGTAGAAAAGAAAAGGCGAGGGATTGATGCGCCGCAATTGACGATAGGCGTTCAGGGCCTCTCCTTCAAAGGGGGCGCTGTAACGCTGACTGAGAACCACCTGAAAGATATCGCCCGCGCGAATATACTCCTTGGCTTGCTCGACAGCCCCTAAATACTCTTGACTCGCCATATTCGATTCAAAGATAGGTAGCGGTGTTGCCGACGACACCGGCACGTCGAGCGGTTGTCGAAGCCGATCAATGAGCGCGTTCAAGCGTGCGTCGGCATCGGCATACGCCGCTTCACTCGATCGTCCGTTTTCAGGACGCGCCGTGGTCACAAGCACCACTTCCCGCTTCACGCTGTCAAAGGTCGCCATCACTTGAGGGCGGACCAGATAGGCATCAGGGAGCTGAAGATGGTCCTCAGGACGGTCCGGTAAGTGCTCCACATACCGAATGAAGTCATAGGCGAAATAGCCAAAAAGGCCTGACGCCATGGGGGGCAGTTCTCTTTCCACCGAGGCGGGCATGGTCACCTGTGCGGAGGTGACCAGCTCTCGTAAGGCATCAAGGGCATCATCGCCCTCTTGCAAAAGAACGCCTTTAGACGTTAAAAGCTTGCTGTATCCATCCTTACACTGCCAAATGAGGTCAGGGTCAATACCGATGGTCGAATATCGGCCAAGCTGTTCACCACCTTCCACCGATTCAAGCAGAAAAGACCCCTTCGCATTACCAGTGAGCTTGAGATAGGCTGATAGCGGCGTTTCGAGATCGCCGACAAAACGTCGATAGAGAAGTTGCGGCTCCCCCGCATCATAACCCGCCTTAAAGGTTGTGAAGGCGGGCTGAAGACTATCGAAACCATCCGTTGTCACTCGGTTAGGCCCAGCGCGCGCGCAATCACTCGATCGTTCTGCCGGATCTCTGTTTCTGCTTCCAAGGCCTCGACATAAGCCTGGTAGAGTTCGTTCGTTAGCTGATCACCAAACTGATTTCTGACAAGCGGCACCACCATCATGGCTTCGGTTGCGTCACCATATTCAACCTTCTCCACCCGGACAGCGAAAACACGGTCACCATTGCCCGGGATTGTCGTGGTTTGGCCAACCCTCAGCTCAAGGATTTGGCTCACCACTGAATTGGGGATTGCGGTTTGCGTGTCTCGGGAGAGCG
The DNA here is from genome assembly GCA_039033795.1 of Pseudomonadota bacterium. Lineage (GTDB taxonomy): Bacteria > Pseudomonadota > Alphaproteobacteria > Caulobacterales > Parvularculaceae > Parvularcula. The sequence goes on from JBCCBY010000022.1 coordinate 10,117, forward strand.
TCTCCAGTCGAACCGTGCCGCCAAGGGCCGAGGCGACGTCGTCAAAGCTCAGCCCCGTCGCCTCTTGCGCAGCAAACTGGACCCCGACCGCCGTCGAAGCGTCGGCAGCACGTTGTTCACTGAGTGTGGATCGAATCTCTGCCTCCACCTCTGAAAGCGCCAATGATGTCGGCGGCATGATGCTCTCTACCGTGACAAAACCATAGCCATCGGCAAGGCGAAGGCTTTGGCTTTCTTCGCCTTCTTCAAGCCGACCGCCTTCTGCTGCCAACGCCCGGTTGATCGAGGCAATCGAGCCATTCCTTGTAAAGAGTTCGCTATCGATTGGTCCCACGGTGCGCGCTTCCAGACCCAGTGTTGCGGCGGCTTCAACCAGGGTCGCCCCCTCATCGCGAGCGATCTCCACGCCTTCGACGAACTCGATAATCCGCTCCTCGGCGATCTCATCAACAAGTTCTGCTCGAAGCGGCTCACGCAATTCGTCAAAGGTCTCAATATCCGACGTGTTGACCGACATAACCTCAGCATAAAGATCACCAAAGGGCGTCTCGATCGGTCCAATTAGGTCCCCTTCCTCTGCACCAAAAACAGCGTCAGCCAGATCACTGTTGATCACCCCTTCCCGTGCTTGCTCATTAAGCGTGGTCACAGGCGCACCCGTGGCATCAGCAATAGCATCAAAGCCGCCACCGGCTTCTAACGCTTCGCGTGCGGCGGTTTTGGTATCCGTGTCTGCGAGCGTAATTTGGCGGTAGTTGCGGGTCTCTGCCGCTTCATTGGCCCCAACCCTGGCGTCATAGAGCTGCCGAATATCAGCTTCGCTGACGTCAATATCGTCAACGACATCTGCGGTACCGATCGTCAGGACCGTGAATGTTCGATACTCAGGCGACAGAAACAAGCTGCTGTTCGCAGCGTAATAGGCCGCAACATCCTCTTCAGAAGGGGGAGCAACCTCCCCTCGGGAAAGCTCAGCAACTTTGATGGTTCGCTCTTCGAACTCGTTGAGAAGAAGAAGGCGGGTCATCGCTTCGGGTGCAGTCGCTGTCGCCTCGAGCGCCTCCGCCAGCTGACTGCGCATCAGGTCACCTGCTGCCCGCTCACCAAAAGACTCAAGGGAGATACCCTGTTGCTGCAAGAAAAAGGTCAGCAGCTGGGCGTTGAATTCACCCGTGTCAGGATCTTTTAGGCCCTCTGCATTCTCAATATAAAGTCGGATAACGTCGCTCGGTGCAGCTAAGCCCAGCTCGTCAGCAGCATTGCTCAGAATACCCCTCAATGAGAGAACACGAACAGCCTCGAGCGCGATGCCTTGGTTGATCAGTTGCTCGCGAGACACATTTGGATTTTGGGCCTGCACCTGTTGCACCCTGGTCCTGACCTCGAGTTCGAGCTCGCGCCCTGAATAATCGGTGTTGCCAACGGAAAGCGCAGCACCACTGCCAAAATTATCGAGGGCAGGCACCCCGACGACGGCCATCGCCAAAATGATAAGGACCCCAATGACCCAAGCCAGGACGCCGCGCAGCGCGTTGCGGAAACGGTTTAGCACTCCGTAAGCCTTTCGTTCGTCATGAAAGATGCGTTTGGATGGCCTGCTGCCGCTTTGCAAGGCGCCGGCTCTCCCCCAAACCTTGGGAAACGAAAGGTGGCCTGATGGCGTTGATTATAGGCAATTGGAAAATGCACGGCTCGGCCGCGTCGCTGGCTGAGGTCGGCCAAATGATCGATGGAGCGGAGGCGGCTGCGAAGGACGGCATGCAAATGGTGGTCTGCCCACCGGCGACTATGTTGCGCGAGGTCAGCGCAGCCTGCCGGGACACCAAGGTTCAAACCGGTGGGCAGGACTGTCATCACGAGCCATCCGGCGCCCATACCGGATGCATCGCGGCGGAGATGCTGGCCGAAGCGGGCGCCTCCTATTGCATCATTGGCCATTCCGAGGCGCGTGCGCGCAGTGGGGATTCCAATGAGACGCTCGGTGCGAAAGTCGATGCTGTGCTGCGTGTGGGGATGGTCCCCATTTTTTGTGTCGGTGAAAGCCTGGAGGAGCGCCAAGACCTGCGCGCCATCGATGTGGTGACCGGACAACTCGACGTCGTGGCTGGGAAAGCAGACCAAGTGATCGTCGCCTATGAACCCATATGGGCGATAGGCACGGGCCTCACGCCAAAGGACGATGACATTGCGGAGATGCATTTGGCCATGCGCGAAAAATTGGGGCCGCAACCGCCCCTTCTTTATGGAGGTTCGGTGAAGCCCGGTAACGCGGCGGAAATCCTTCGCATCGACAATGTGGGCGGGGCCCTGGTTGGCGGGGCCAGCCTTGTGGCCAAAGACTTCTTGGCGATCGCGCGCGCAATCTGATGTCCGTTAAACTGCTTCTTCTTGTGTCTTTCACCCTGGTCATGGCGACAATTGTTCTGTCGTTCATTCAGGACCGAGCCATCACAAGACGGAAACAGCCAGCTGGTGATCGGGTCGCCACAGATGAAGGCCTTGTTCATGTGATCAAGCGTGGCCGTCACGGCGAGAAGCTGCCAGTGGTGATGGTCCACGGCACGTTCACCAACGGTCTTGATATGGACATCGACCTGGCACGAGAGCTTGCGGAAGAGCGATTGGTGCTCTCCCCCGACAGGCCCGGTCACGGCTTTTCTGATCGCCCACGCGATGGGTTTCGCATGGACGTGCAGGTCGCTGCCATGCGGGAGGCTGTGCGGGCGAAGGGTGCTGAACGTTATGTGGTGGTGGGTCAAAGCTATGGGGCTGCCACAGCTTTGGTGTGGGCGCTCGCCTACCCCGAGGATGTCGCTGGCATCGTGCTGGTCGCCCCGGTCAGCCATCCCTGGCCAGGTGGTCTTCGCTGGTACGCCCAGGCGGGCAACCACCCCTATTATGGCTGGTTTTTTCGGCGCAGCTTTATTGCTCTTTTTTGCCGCTATGGATTGCGCCGGGCGGTCGAACGCTCCCTCGCTGGCGCCAAAGCTGTGTCTTATTACTTTGACCGGGTGCAGTCGCAACTCGCGTTCCGCGCAAGGGAATTTAAGTGGAATGCCGAGGACCTTTGCCGCCTTTATGAGCAGCTTGTTCCTCTCTCCAAGCGCTATCACGAGATCGAGGTGCCCGCCGAAGTCGTCGCTGGAACCCATGATTTGACAGTGCTTTTGCCGGTGCATGGTCGAAAGCTTCAGGCCGAGATCCCCGATTGCGGCCTTGATATCATCGAAGGCGGTGGCCACGCCCTCCACCATACCCATCCCGAACGGGTGCTGGACGCCATCGATCGTCTCGACAGACGGCTTGAAATTGCTGGTCGCTCACCCCTAGAGAGCGCCCTTCGAGCGATCACGGCGGTGTTCCCGCAACGGATCGCGACCAAGCAGGAAGCCTCATGACCGCGATCATTCTGACCATACACACCATGGTGGTGCTGGCCCTTGTGGGCGTCGTTCTTTTGCAGCGCTCTGAAGGCGGTGCACTTGGCATGGGTGGAGGGGGCGGAGGCCTCATGTCTGGCCGGGGTGCGGCGACGGCCCTGACCCGGACCACCACCATTCTTGCGGCAGTTTTCTTCGTGAGTTCTTTGACCCTCGCGCTTGTCGCCGACCGTGGTCAGTCGGAAATCGACTTTTTGCCAAGCGAGGAAGAGGCCCTCGACGCGGACGATTTCTCGGACATTATTGGCGCGACTGATGCGTTGGACGAAACGACGGGCGCGCCGGCGGATCTCTTCACCCTGCCTGACGATCTGGGTGTCACGACGGATGAACCGACCACGGACGAGCCCAGTGACGACGCTGCGCCAGCGTCAGACACACCGCAGAATTAGAACTTCCGTGAAAGGCTCACCGCGCCAAATGTCTGCGTCTCATTTTCTTCGTCGAACTGCGGTGAACGAGCGACAAGACTGAGCGCGAGCTGGTATTTGCCGCGCTGAACAACAGCGCCAACTTCGAAGTCCGCAACCCACACGCTGCTTTGCACGTCGATAAAGTCGTCCTCGCGAAAGAAGCTGTCATCAAGGACGATATTGTGGGCGACAGCGCGGACATCGCCGCCGCCAAAAATGTACCAGCCAAAACCACCATCAGCACGCGGCGTGAAAAAGCTCGGACCGCCATTGACGGCTGTGCGGATGCGAGGAAGCGCGAACGACGAATCGATCCCTGGGCCCCAGCGCAGCGTCGTGCTGCCCCCAATGCCCGTGTACTTGTTTCCTGCGGACGCCACGCCGCCAACAATCAAATCGACGGGGACCCCAAGGAATTCTGACTCGCGAAGAAACCGCTTCTGAACGTTATAGTGAAAGTTCAGGAGCACCTCGTCATCAACCTGCGTGTCCCAACCCTGAGGATCGACGTCTCTGGTGATCTCATGGGTGAGCTTTTGGAGGTCTTCGCCAAGGGCGGAATCCCCGACAAATCCAACCTCGACAGAGAAACGGTCGATCCGGTGGCGCTGTTGCACCATCCATGTCGTCTCCGCGGTAAAGAAGGCTGCGTAAGGGTGTTCGCCCGGTTGGAACGCCGCAATCCGCAAATTGTCCGGCGTGTAGAATGCATGGCTCAGCATGAGACCGCGACGGGCTACCGCCGCGCCCTGGGGCCGCACAAGGTTGTTGGCCAGAAACAGAGAAAAACCCGAAAGCTCTTTCGTCCCGCTGACATAGCCCAGATTGACACCGCTGGTGTAATTGTCGTCTTCGCGGGTGATGCTGTCGTTCTCAACAAGTAGCGCCCAAGTGGCATCAGGATCGTCCAAAACCGGCTGCGCCGCAGCGCGACCAAGACACGCAGCGCAAGCCATGACGACGAAGAAACGAGCGATCACGGTTAAGAATCTCACCCCACCATCCCAAAACGATACAGCCACATTGGTGTCTCGTCCCGGACGTTCCATGCCGCAAGACCCGAATCCAGAAAAACTATGGCTGAAATGCCACATCGTTCACATCCATTGCGTGTTTGCGCCCGCCTTTGGGCTCCTCACGCGAGAGGCTCTGCGAAGAGCGTGCCAAGGGCCTATTGAGCGCGCGAGGACAGCAAGTTTTTGACAAATGGCCGAAGGACGAACCACCAAACCGCCATGGCGCACGCCAGGATCAACGCAACGGCGAGGGCGGGAATCCACCACAATGCCCGAAGAATGCTGGGGATCGCTCGTTCGACGGCTGCTTGGTTCGGGTCATATCCCTCAGGCAACGCGCGCACGCCCATCGTGCGCGCGTAAACACCATAATCGGACAGCATGTCCTGAAACAGCATGGGCTTGGCAAAGGAGAGGTCCCGGGTCTCGCCGGGATCGTCATCAATATTAAAAAGCCGCCATTCGCCATCGCTGCCCGGCGGCTGGTTGCGCACAATTTTGTAAGACCCCCTGAACAAGGCAGCGTTACCGGCAAGTTCTAATCCCACCGGGTCCAAGTCGCCATAGATGCGCTCCTCGACACCCAAAAGCACCGGAGACAATGAACGGCCGGTCAATGCATCACGATCAAAGGGCGCGTTGGCAAGATCGAGAATGGTTGGGGTGATGTCGGTGATAAAGCTGAACGCTTTCGACGTCACACCGCTCGAGATCCCAGGCCCTGCGATGACCAACGGAACCCGTGTCCCCCCTTCAGATGTATACCCCTTAAAAAGGCTGTGGGGAGACGCTACCGCCGAAGCCCACTCCGGCCCAATGGTCGAAAACGTACCCGGCCGCCCCAAGCGGTTGGTGTCGAAGGAATAACCCTGCGACCACGCCCAGAACCTGAAAACCGCATTTGATTCGTCGTCGCCGCTTTCTGGACCATTGTCAGACGCAATGATGAAAACCGTGTCGTCCAGCAGCCCTTTGTTATCGAGGTGGGTCACAAGACGCCCAATTTGCTCATCAAGGCTGTCGATCATGCCCGCATAAACAGCCATGCGTTTCGCATAATTTGCCTGTTCTGCCGGCGTGAGCTCAACCCATCGACGGCCCGCCGGAACAAAGTTAGCGAGCGGAGCATCATCAGGGATAACCCCCAATTCCCGGGCCCGTCTCCATCGTTCCTCACGAAGACGATCCCACCCGTCTTGATAACGTTCAAGATAGGGTTCGATATTCTCAGCCGGCGCTTGGAGCGGATAGTGCGGCGCAAGAAATCCGATATAGGCAAAAAAAGGATGCTCATCCGTTTGCCCCTCATTGATATACTCAATCATGCGATCGATTAGATCCTTGGACGAATAAAAATCGCTCGGGATCGAAACGTTGGTTCCATCCTGGATCCACTGGGTCTTGGCGTCGATGGGCACGTGGGCACGCTCACTGTAATGATCGCCTCCCGTTGCGTTGATAACAAAGGATCGGTCAAACCCATGCGCAGGCGGAAGATGCTCTGGCTCGCCACCCAAATGCCATTTCCCCGCAGCATAGGTTTGGTAACCGATGTCCTTCAGCCGGCTAGCGACCGTGCGCACGCCCGCTTCTAGATGACCACGATAACCTGGCTCGCCTTCAAATTCAGGGGGGATGATCGTCGTCAAGCTTGCAAGACCGGCCTCGTGGCTATCGAGCCCGGTCAGCAACATCGCGCGGGACGGCGCACAGAGCGGCGAGGCATGAAAATTGGTGAATTGGACACCGCGCGCAGCAAGTCCATCGATGGTGGGCGTCGCAATCTCCCCGCCATAGGCACCAAAGTCGGTGAAGGCAGCGTCATCGGCCAGAACGACCACAATATTGGGGCCTTGGCGTTGCTCCAACGCTGGCATCTCCGCCGCCTCAACCAGTTCGACCGTTTCAATCTGGGCATGGGCCCGACCCAGGCCAGCGATCATCAGTGAAGAACAACCAGCCAACAGCAACACGAACTGAAAAGCGGCAAAGCGAGGCATGCACGGAAACTTTCTTATCATCGTCACGGTAATAAACCTGAAGGTGGCTGTTCTGGGAAGAAGGCTTGTGGATCAACCGGCTAATGATCGCTCGGTGTCCTCATCGATTCCCGACTGATCGATCGAGATACCAAACGTCTTCTCAAACCGGCCAAGATCGCGCGGTTCCAAACGCACCTTCACGGTCCGTTGGCCACCGTCTGACCAGTCCTCCGACAAAACGTCCCCATGACGATAAAGCCAAGCCGCCGCTTCGCCCGCATCGGGAGGCAAATCGACCGAGATTTCGCACCGGCGTGCGGTCAGTTCCTGGTCCAGAAGTTCAAGAAGATCGCCGACCCCTTCTCCGGTCAAAGCGCTGAGCCCCACCGGCAGTGGGTCTTTCGGCGTGCCTTCGGCGACCTCTGCTCGTTTTTGGGCCGCTGTCATGAGTTGTTTGACGCGACCATCATGGCCGTCATCAGTCGGCAAGGCATCAAGTTTGTTCCACGCCTCAATAAACACCGCGTCGGCATCCTCCGTCAGGCCGAGCTCTGCCAAAACACTAATGACGTCAGCACGCTGTGCATCGCTCTCCGCATGCGCATAATCTCGGACATGCACGGCGGCCCTGCGCAAAGAGCCGGAGCGCCGGTATCCGTCGGTGGAGCAGCTGGCGGACGATATAGATCGCTACCTGCGGGATTGGCCGATCAGGGCCCGCCCCGAGAGCTCCGGCTACCGCCTGGCCAAATTCGTCCGACGTCACCGGGCGGCGGTGGCGGTGGCGGCGGCGCTGGTCACCGTGCTCTCCGCAGCGACGGTGATCACCGCGCGGCAAGCCCACATCGCCCGCCAGCAGCGCGAGCACGCGGAGGCGCAGAGCGCCCGGGCGGAGAAAGTCTCCGAGTGGATGGTCGATATCTTCGAAGTCTCCGACCATACGCAACCACAGCCTTTGTTCTCGCCATGATCGCCGGGCTCGGCCCGGGCACCAGCGCCATGGCGCAGGATGCCCTGGGCGACGGCCGCGGCCTGCAAC
>JBCCBY010000023.1:0-17908 GCA_039033795.1 Pseudomonadota bacterium
GAAGTCCGGTGCTCTATCCAGTTGAGCTAAGGGGCCGTGGCGCGGTGGCCCATAGCACGGGTTGGGCCGGGCGCTAGGCCTAGTGGGTCCAAGGCTTCCGCCGGGCGGAGGCAAAGTTGTCAGCATAGGTTTTGAGCACTGGTTTTTGATCAGCGGGCTCGAACACCTGATGGGGGATACCGTGGTCCTTTGCATAGGCCACGGCTTGATCCTTTCGCTCAAAAGAGAGGCGAACTTGACCGGCTTGCGTCTCATCGGCGCTGGTCCATCCCATCAGCGGATCCACGCGTTTGGCAAAACGGGGCTCGAACTCGAGAATCCATTCTTTGGCTTTGCCCTTACCGGACTGCATGGCGGTGCGAGCGGGGCGGTAGATTCGCGCGAACATCGCCCGGTGATGGGCCACGGGGCATCAGAGTGCAAGATGTCCATCTGCCGCCATCATCCGCCACAGCGACCACCGGGCAGCGCTATCAGGCGTAGCTCACCAGTTCGTATTCAACATTGTCATCGTCGAGAAAATAGAAGCGACGACCTGGCTCATAGCTGCCGTGGTTGAAGGGCGTGAAACCGAGCGCTTTGACCCGTATTTCTGTGGCATCAAGGTCATCAACAGCAACACCGATATGGTTGAGGTTGCCAAGCCTCGATTTGGGACCCTCATTTTTTCCCGGCTCTTGCTGAGGGGCATAGATGGCAAGGTAATCATGATCATTGCCGACATGGACCGTGTACCCGCCCAGCAGTGAAGGTCCTTCCCAACGAACGCGCCAGCCGAAGAGTTCCGCCAACATTTTAGCGGTCTTCTGCGGATCCCTGACGGTGACGTTCACATGTTCAAGCGATGCTTTGATGGCAGCCATCTTCTTCTCCTCTTGGGTCAATAAAGCAGTGAGGATCAGGCTAATTCCTCAACCTAAGTTAAGGTCAAGGTTTAATATCGAGCGAAGGGACTGGGCGCCGCCCAGGCGGTTTTAATGGACAGACAGGCGAGGGGCTCTGCCGATCCAACTCTTTTGATGAAGGAGGAAACTGGTCGGGGCGGCGTGATTCGAACACGCGACCCCCTGTACCCAAAACAGGTGCGCTACCAGGCTGCGCCACGCCCCGACCGGAAGGCGGCCCATAGAACTCTCTCGAACGGGACGCAATCAGAATTCTCGACAGCGTGAAGGTCCGGAGCGGTGAGGGCTATCTGAGGCTAGCGCACGGACTGGTAGAGCGGCCGGTCACCGGCGGCGGCGGCATCACGGCTCGGGGCCGCTTCCCCCATCCGGTCGCGGTAAACCCAAATGTTGGTCATCACGAGATCGACGAAATGGCGCGCCTCTTTGTTGGGCACGCTTTCGAGCATCAAAAGTTGATCATCGATCCCTGTGCGCGCGTGCCAGCGGCTAAAATTGCCCGGTCCCCAATTGTAGCTGAGGGCCATTTCGAACATGTCGCCGCGGCCATCATTGTACCGTGTCAGGAGGGTTTCAACATAGGACTGGCCTAGCTGCATGTTGTAGCTGGGGTCATAGAGTTTCTTTGACGCGGCGGTGCCGCGGCGCATGATTTGACGATCACCGGTGATGTAGGACGCTGTGCGCGGCATGAGTTGCATCAGTCCCGCAGCGCCCACCCGCGATTTGGCGTGGGTCATGAACTTCGATTCTTGACGGATGAGACCATAAAGAACCGCTTGATCGATCGTGTAACCACCGGTGGGTTCGAGATCCTCCGGTACCGGATAAAGAGCTGACCAAAGTTCGCGGCGGTCGGTCTCGCGGATCGACAGCCCCTCGGCCAGGTGGACTTCAGCCGATGCGAGCTGAAGCGATCCGGCAAAGGCAAGGAGCTCTTGGTCCCATGCCGGTGAGAGTTCACCATGGGCATAACGCACCTCAAGCGAAGCTTCGTCCTCCATGCCAATTTCTGCGAGCGCCGCTGCGCGCTCAAGGCGGGGGTTCTCTTCCATGAGCGTGGCGACGCGAATGTCGTCGGAGTCGATCGGCGACCAGTCGATACCAGAGCCGCGACCCAATTGTCCGAGGGCCAATTGTCCGTAGAGCGTGAGTGGGTAGCTGCTGGCCAAATCAAGGTGGCGCATCGCGTCGTCGGCTTGACCGAGCGCCAGAGCGGCGCGAGACGCCCAATAGGCAGCCGCTGCGCGCAGCGAGCTTTGTTGGTGCGGTTCTTCTGCCATGGCACTGTGGTAGTGATAGGCGCTTTCCATATCGCCTTCACGCCAAGCGACAAGCCCTGCGGTCCATTGGGCAAGAACGGCACTTCCTGCGGAGCGATCAGCCGCTTTGCGAGCGAGCGGCCCCGCCTTATCGAGCCGTCCGTTGACGTAGTAACTCTCTGCGATCCAGCCGCGAATGCGGTCGGTTTGTCGGGCAGTGAGAGCGTTGAACTGCCGGGGGTCATTGAGGTAATTCAGCGACTGCGTTGGCCGGTCTTTGGCCAGAAGATAGCGGATCCGCGATTCTATTCGCGCCACCTGGCGACGTCGGCTCTCGCTTAAGCTATCATAGTCAGCTTCCAAGGCAGGATTAAGATCCACGCCCACGGACTGGCGCCATTGGCGCGCCACGGGACGTTGCGGTCTGGCGCTTGAGGGCCGACGGCGCATGGCAAGGCGATAGATCGTCGGCGCATCTGGGTGATCAGCATACGATGAAAGCCAACGGGCAAGCTCAGTGTAAGAACTGCGATAGGCTGTTGGATGCATATAACGCTGCTCAAAGACATAGCCGAGCAGGATCTGGTTCTCGACCTCTTCAATCAGCGGGTCGGCTGCGCTCATCTTGCCAGCTTCTTGCAGGTCAAAGATCTTGCGATAGCGCATCTCATCCTCTGGGGACAGAAGATCGGGTGCAGCCGCGACGGCGCTCCCCATCCCCCAGACGACAAAGACGGTGATCAAATGGCGAAGGGCCAACATTGCGCTCCTTTGACAACCCCTTGAGAACAAAAGGGGTTCACTCATGCTCTCCTCAAGTTTTGGGCAGGACTTCGTTAAGCTTTGATTTCACCGCCAAAAGATCGCGCCAGGCGAGGCGTTTTTGTTGCGGTTGGCGCAGCAAAAACGCCGGGTGAAACATCGGGAGGGCGGGAATTTTGCGACCATCCAGCACAAGATCGCGAAAAATGCCCCGGGAACGGGTGATGCCTGGTGCGTCTGGAAAGAGTGTCTGGGTGGGAACATTGCCGGTTAAAATCACCGCCGCTGGGGCTGACAGTTCAATGAACCGCCGCATGAAGGGGAGGCATGTCGCAACTTCCGCCTTTGACGGGTTCCTGTTTCCTGGTGGACGCCAGTAAACCGCGTTGGAGATGCAGACCGGCGTCTGCCCTTCTGTGGGTGCACGCGACAGGTCGATCGCCGCCAGCATCCGATCGAGGAGGTGTCCCGATCGGCCGACAAAGGGCTTCCCCAGCCGGTCTTCTTCCTTGCCGGGTGCTTCGCCCATGACAAGGATCGGGGCGTTGAGAACGCCGTCATAGATCACAGGACCCTTCGCTCCCTCGCGCAAGGGACAGCCCTCAAACGCAGCGATGGCTGCGATCAGTGCCTCTAGATTCTGGCAGCCGGCGGCGATCTCTTCTGCCGCGCTGATGGCTTCATCTGCCGGCAAGGCGGCTTTGGCTGGCGCGCGGCCCGGTGTTTGCTGCTGAGAAGACGGGGGCAAGGTGGCTGCTGGTGCCCTTGGCGCGCTTTGCCAAGCGGCAAGCCCGCCGGACGTCTCGACTTCGGCCGTTGTGACGCCTGAATCCTCATAAAACTGGAGGAGGGCGCGTGCTTGCCCGCCGATCGTCGCCGTGCTCATGCGAACAAGCGTGCCGCGGCTTGCGCAGCATCTCAAGACCGATGCGATGCTCCGGCGCATGGAATCCTGAGCGAAAAGAGGGCAACCTCCACCCATCGAATAAGGCTGAGACTGCAATGTACGACGATACCCCCGTAGAACGCGAAAGCATGGAATTTGATGTCGTTATCGTCGGCGCGGGCCCCGCGGGCCTCGCTGCTGCGATAAGGCTCAAGCAACTTGAGACCGAAAAAGGCAACGACATTTCGGTCGTCGTTGTGGAAAAAGGTTCAGAAGTTGGCGCGCATATTCTTTCCGGTGCGGTGCTCGATCCCCGGGCCCTCAACGAACTGATCCCTGACTGGCGTGACGACGAGAGCTGCCCCATCGACACCGAGGTCACCGACGAGAAATTCCTCTACCTTGGCCCTGCTGGCTCTATGCCGCTGCCGAATTTCGGTTTGCCTGCGATGCTGAAGAACCATGGCTGTTACGCCACGTCGATGGCCATGGTTTGTCGCTGGCTCGCGGAAAAAGCCGAAGCGATGGAGATCGAGATCTACCCGATGATGGCAGCCAACGCCACGGTTCGGCGGGAGGACGGCTCAGTCGCAGGCGTGATCGTTGGTGAAGTTGGCATCGGGAAGGATGGCGAAAAGAAAGACGCCTACGAGCCCGGTATGGAGCTGCGCGGAAAATATGTCCTTCTTGCTGAGGGCGTTCGCGGCTCGATCAGCAAAGAGATTATCAAAGAGTTTGGACTTGCCGACGGCAAGGAGCCGCAAAAATACGGCATCGGGATCAAAGAGCTTTGGAAGGTGCCGGACGAGAATTTCAAAAAGGGCTTTGTTCAGCATACCTTTGGCTGGCCACTGGATAATGCTACTGGCGGCGGCTCTTGGATGTACCACTTTGGTGACAATTACGTATCGGTCGGTTTCGTCGTTCACCTTAATTATAAGAACCCTTATCTTGCTCCGTATCAGGAATTTCAACGCTTTAAGACACATCCTGAGGTCCGCCCCTTCCTCGAAGGCGGTGAACGCGTCGCCTATGGCGCACGCGCTATTACCGAAGGCGGTTTTCAATCGGTTCCTAAGCTGACTTTCCCAGGTGGCGCGCTGATTGGTTGCTCGGCTGGTTTTGTCAACGTGCCGCGCATCAAGGGCAATCACAATGCCATGAAGACAGGCATGATGGCAGCAGAGGCGGCTTTTGAGGCCATTGCTGAAGGGCGAGAGGGTGATGAGCTTGTCGGGTACCAGGAGCTTTACGACAACTCATGGGTGCGCGACGAACTGCGTATGGTTCGAAACGCGAAGCCGCTTTGGTCGCGTTTTGGAACGGTGTTGGGCGCAATCGCTCTCTCTGGCTTTGATATTTGGACCAATGTCCTAACGCGTGGTTTTTCTGTCTTCGGAACACTGGGCCATAAGAAAACCGACGCTGCGTCGACTGAGCCCGCCTCCAAGCACAAGCCAATTGATTATCCGAAGCCTGACGGTATCCTCACCTTCGACCGGCTTACCAATGTGAGCTATTCCTTCACCAACCACGAAGAAGACCAGCCAGCGCATTTGCGGCTCACCGACATCACCTCGCCCAACAAAGTAGAGCTTCCGATCTTCGCTGGGCCATCACAGCGTTACTGTCCGGCTGGTGTCTATGAGTATGTCGAAGACAGCGGTGAGCCAGCCTTGCAGATCAACGCGCAGAACTGCGTCCATTGCAAAACCTGCGATATCAAAGACCCTGAGCAAAACATCACCTGGACCACGCCGGAGGGCGGCGGCGGACCGAACTACCCGAATATGTAGGCGAGCAGGGCCGGCACCGCTGGTGCTGGCTCAGCCGAAGTGGTCATGGTAGCGTCTCCCCAAGGGGAGGGTGCTCAATGCCTACGTTCATCACCGAGGACGTTCTTGCGAACATCGATTACGTGCGGATGATGGAGCGCCCGCTCCGCAACGCGAAAAAGTCGACTCGCAATCTTGATATGATGGCGCCTGTCTTCCGGCGACAGTCCGCGCTCCTTTATAACGCAGGTTTCGCCACGCTTGAGCGTCTGGCCCATTTTTTGGCCCAAACTGCCTTCGAGAGTAACGGCTATCAACGGCTATCTGAGAATCTCAAATACACGCTCAATGGCTTTCGCAACCCAAGCAATGGCCATCTTCGCCGCCCGTTCAATAACGACGAGGCTGAGTTCTCCAAATTTGTGGGGGACGAAGAAAGGATCGCCAATCGGATTTATTCAAAAAAGTACAAACCACAGCTTGGCAATGGCGACGAGGCCTCTGGCGATGGATACCGCTATCGCGGACGCGGCATCTTGCAAATCACGGGCAAGGATAATTACGACAAGTACGGAAAAATCGTTGGTATTGATCTCGTTGCGAACCCGGATCTTTTGGTCGAGGACCTGGATGTGTCGGTGGCTGTCGCTGCTGCTTATTTCCAAGACCGAGGCATCCATGCGCTGGCCGATCAGAACAATTATCCGGCGGTCACCAAACAGATCAATGGCGCCCATCACGGCCTGCCGGTTCGTGCGGCGATCACCGAAGGGGTCTTGTTGAACCTCAAAGGAGCTTACACGCCCGAAGGCGGCGAAGCGCCTGTTCAGGAAAACCCACCCGAAGGGCTCCGGCTGGATGACAAAGGGCCAGAGGTTGAGCGGCTTCAGGATATGCTCAACGAGCTTGGGTTTCCGGTGGGTGTGGCCGACGGGCGTTTCGGCAAAAGGACCTACACAATGCTGGTGGCCTTCCAGGCGACCTATGGCCTCCAGCCCCATGGCGTCGCGACTCGTCAGGTGTTCACAACACTGCACGATGCGGTGAATGCCAAACCTGTTGAGGACGACGTCAACGAGCGTGCGGAACGCACCGAGAGCAAAATGAAGGATGCGGGCATCAATGAACCGCGTGATGCCGCGGCGGTGTCGACGGGTTCTGTCGTGGTGGGCGGCGCTGCGGCCGCGGGTGTCGCCGATGAAGCCGGTCTGATCGATAAGGCAGCAGAGGTTCTCAACCCCGAAGGCAAGGGGGCAGCGCCTGACACTGTCGCAACCGTCAGTGATACGGTGTTGGCCAATGCAGCAACCCCGTCCTTGTTGATGGTTGGGGCGCTCCTCCTGGTTATTTTCGTGTCGATGTGGATCTACAGCCGCTCTCGGCGGATCAAGGCATCGAGCGTCAAGGCTTTCCAAGAGGGCCGGTATCTGCGCTGACGACGCCATGGGCGATCGGCGTTCTTGGGGAGTCCTGGTTTGAGCGCGTTTGAGGCTCAACGGTCGCCGTTGCTGCGAAATTCCTCGTGCGCTGGCGGCCCCTCTTGACTTCGTTGGACGGAAGCGTAGCTCTGGGACGTCCCCGACAAGTCGTGCTCATCAACCCTCGTTTGAGGGCAACAGCGGCTGTCCCTAAACTGTGCGAGCCAAGAAGGTCATGCCGAAGTCGAAAAATCGCCGGAAACCCAAGTCCAATCGGCCCACGGCTGAATTGAAGACCGATACCCAGGTTGTTGAGGCGGAAACCACCACCACCAAATCAGATCGTGCAGAACAAGCGACCCCGAAGAAAAAATCGGCGAGTCCCCTGCAGTTCTTCCGTCAGGTGCGCGCTGAAATGCAAAAAGTCACCTGGACCACGCGAGGTGAAACCACCGTTTCGACCATCATGGTGCTGATCATGGTCGCCATCATGTCGCTCTTCTTTTTCACAGTCGATCAGTTCTTGCGCTTCATCGTGCCGCTGATCCTGTCCCTCAATCTGTCGTAAGGTCCGGCCCATGTCTGATTCGAAATGGTATATCGTTCACGCCTATTCTAACTTCGAAAAAAAAGTAGCGGAGTCTATTAAGGCGTCTGCTGAGGAAAAAGGTCTCGACCACCTCTTTGAAGACGTCTTGGTTCCGACTGAGGAAGTCGTTGAGGTACGGCGTGGCCGCAAGGTCAATACTGAGCGGCGCTATTTTCCTGGATACGTCCTGGTCAAGATGGTTTTGAATGACCAAACCTATCATGTGGTCAATGAGACCAACAAAGTGACGGGTTTTCTGGGTCAGGGTAAGAAACCTCTTCCGATCACCCAAAAAGAGGTCGACCGCATCCTCGGTACAATGGAGGAAAGCGAACAGGCCCCGGCGATGCCTGCAATTATCTACGAAGTTGGTGAGATGGTGAAGGTGATCGATGGTCCGTTTGCGTCGTTTTCTGGTGTCGTCGAGGATGTCGATCAAGACAACGCACGACTCAAAGTGTCGGTTTCGATTTTCGGTCGGGCCACACCTGTCGAGCTTGAATACAATCAGGTCGATAAAGAGACCTGATCCGCGACACCCCTTGAAATGACGTTGTGGGTGCGTCGCCAGGCCGTTGTCGGCCGAGGGTCAACATGTCCGCGGGGCGGCCAGCGACTGGTTTCTGCGGGCGGTTTGTCGGGGCGCGGCGCGGCTTGCTCCAGTTATCGCCATTCGCAGACTTCAACCTCCGATGGTTTGACGACGGATGTGTGTCATTTTGAGGCGAAGGGCCCTTGTTATGACGCCATGCAAGCAGCAGAGGGCTTGAGGTGATATCCTGTTGCGGCCACATCTTCTCTTATGCCGATGTCCGCTGAAAAGACCCGCGACAAACGAACCCTCGTCATTGAGAAAGCCACCGAGCTTTTTTGGCGACAGGGTTATGATGGGGTGTCGATTGGCGACCTTGTGGAGGCGACCGGGCTCAACCGGTACGCGCTCTACCAAGCCTTCGGCGGCAAGCGTGAGATCTTTATCGCGGTCCTGCGCGATTACATCGAAGCGTCCATCGTTGAAGTGGAGGGCGCGTTTGCCCTTTATGATCGCGACCCCTACGAGGCGATTTACCACTCACTCTATAACAAGATGCTGAATCCAGACATGTTTCCAGCAGGTTGCCTGATGTGCACCACGTCGGTCGATGTCGCAGCAAAAGATCCCGAAGTGGCCGAGATCCTCAAGGAAACCGTTGCTGGCATGACCGAGGTGTTTAGCGCGAAATTCGAAGCGGCGCGTGGCCCCAACAAGAGTTCAACACAACAAGAATCCAGAGCATTCGCCGAATTGGCAACGTCGCTCTATTTCTCCTTGGGCGTCCAGGCCCGCATGGGCAGGAGCCGTGAATCTCTAGCGGAAGCCCTCAGGACAACGGTCGATTGTTTGAAAGTCTGCTGATACCGGTTGATTTTAGAATGTTCGTTCTGATATGCGCTGCGAAACCTTGAGGGGATATCGACATGCCCGCGAAGAAACGTACGTTCGTTGACCGCTTCGCGGTCGGCTTCACTGAAATTGTGCTGGCCCAACGGTTTTTGGTCATCATTGCCGCCATTCTCGCGGTGTTCGCTCTGGCGACCCAGGCAAAGCACCTGACGTTTGAAAGCAATTACCGCGTCTTTTTCAGCGACGAGAACCCGGAACTTCAGGCTTTCGAGAATCTCCAAGCGACCTACACGCAGACCGACAATGTATTTTTTTTCGTGAAGCGAAAAGACGGGCGCGATGTCTTTGAAACAGAAACCATGTCAGCCGTCGCCGACATCACTGACGAAGCATGGCAGCTCCCCCATTCGATCCGCGTCGATAGCCTGACCAACTTTCAGTACACTTACGCTGACGAGGACGACTTGATCGTCGAGGATCTGATTGATGATCCTCAGTCCCTATCGCCAGAGGAGTATGCGGAAAAACGGGCGATCGCGATGGCTGAGCCTATCCTGGCCGGGCAGCTCATCACAGCTGAAGGGGACGCCACGGCGGTGAACGTGACTTTGCAGTTCCCGCAAGTGAGCAGTGACGAAGTCCCGAACGTCGCCTATGCCGCAAGAGATATCCGTCAGCGGATGGAAGAGAAATACCCCGACTTGACCTTTAACATGTCGGGTGGGGCGTTGCTCAACATGGCCTTTATGGAAAGTGGCTTGACGGACAACACCACACTCGTGCCGCTTATGTTCGTCGTCGTCGTGCTCTTGACGTTTGTCACCGTCCGTTCCTTTAGCGCGACGATTGCTCTGTTTTTTGTCATCGTTCTTTCCGTGCTCGCGACAATTGGTGCTGCGGGTATCATGCGGGTTCCGCTCACACCGATTTCGCTGAGCTCTTTGATTGTTGTGCTGACACTGGCGGTTGCGGATGGCATCCATATCCTTCTGACCTTCCGGCAAAACATGCAAAAAGGGATGCCAAAGCGTGACGCGTTGATCGATGCCATTCGGGTGAATTTTTTGGCGGTTGGGATCACCTCCCTGACAACGATTGTCGGGTTCATGGCGCTCAACTTCTCGGATTCACCGCCGTTCTGGCATCTGGGAAATATGTCGGCGGTCGGAATTTTCTCAGCCTGGCTTTTATCCGTCACGTTCTTTCCCGCGCTTCTTAGCTTGCTGCCGGCAAAGGCCGCGGTGCGCGAAGACTATGTTGATCGACAGACGGTGATGGACCGGCTCGCTGATGTGATACTGCCAAGGAAGAACACGTTTGCGCTTTTGATGATCGCCAGCGTGGCTGCATCGGTGTCTCTTATTCCGCGGCTCGACATCAATGATCAGTGGACACAGTATTTCGGGCAAAGGATCGAGTTTCGGCGTGACACTGACGTTATCAGCAAGTACTTTGGTCTCTTCACAGTGGATTTTTCTGTCGAAGCGGGGGAGCCAAGCGGGATCTACGAGCCTGAATATCTTGAGCGCCTGGACGTCTTTGCGGAATGGCTCGAAACACAGCCCAACGTCGCCCATGTCTATTCCATGTCAGACATAATGAAGCGATTGAACAGGAACCTTAACGGTGACGATCCCTCCTTCTACCGATTGCCTGATGATAGGGAGTTGGCCGCTCAGTATTTGCTGCTTTATGAGCTGTCGCTACCTTACGGGCTCGATCTCAACAACCGGGTCAACATCGATAAATCTGCAACGCGACTGACGGTGACGATGGAGGATGGGCCCACCCAAGAGACCAAAGATCTCTTGATCGCAGCTGGCGCTTATCTTGAGGAGAACTTTCCTGAAGGTTTGAGGCCCACCCCGACGTCGACCCAGGTGATGTTCACCTTCATCACCGACCGGAACGTGCAGCAGATGATCCAAGGGACAATTCTGGCAATTCTCGCGATCTCTGCCATTATGGTGTTCACCTTCAAAAGCCTCAAACTTGGTGTGTTGAGCCTTGTGCCGAACACGCTTCCCATTGCGACAGCGTTTGGCGCTTGGACGGTGCTCGTCGGTGAGATTGGCTTTTCGATCTCCGTGATCGCAGCGATCAGTTTGGGGATCGTGGTTGATGACACGGTGCATTTGATCACCAAATATGTCCGTGCGCGTCGTGAACAGGGTTTATCGGCCGAAGAAGCGATCCGGTATTCCTTTAACACGGTGGGACTGGCCATCATCGTCAACACTGTCATCCTGTCGTTGGGGTTCAGTGTGTTGATGTTCTCCACCTTTAAAGTGACCGCGGACATGGGTCTATTGACCAGTATGTCGATCATCTTCGCGCTTGTTCTTGATTTCTTGTTGCTGCCTGCGCTCCTCATTTGGACCGATGGCGGCCGTTCCACCAAAACCAATCTGGAGGCCACTGATGTCGCGCCAAACCTCTCTGTTGCTTAGCCTGCTTGCGGCCACGGCCCTCGCCGCGTCGTTGCCCCAAACCGCAACCGCTCAGTCCCAAGACGTTGCGGCGATGAGCGAGGAGGAGCGACAGGGCTATGAGGTGGCTGCACGATCTGATCAAACTGATAATGGGTTTGGTGGATCGGTGGTCTCTGCACAGATGATCCTTCGCAACGCGGCGGGGCAAGAAAGCGCAAGGGACCTATCGTTCAAAACCTTGGAGCGAGACAATGACGATGTCGGCGATAAGTCGCTCGTCATTTTTGAGAGCCCTCGCGATGTCGAAGGCACAGCACTCCTCAGCCATGCTCGTATCTTGGACCCGGATGACCAGTGGCTTTACCTGCCGGCGCTCAAGCGCGTGAAGCGAATCAGTTCAGCCAACAAATCAGGACCTTTCGTGGGGTCGGAGTTCGCGTTTGAGGATTTTACGGCGACCGAGCTCAACAAATACACCTATCGGTATATGGGCCAGGAAGAGGTCGATGGCATGCTCACCGACAAAGTCGAACGGTTTCCACGCTATGAGCGGTCTGGCTACACCCGGCAGGTGAGCTACGTCGATCAAGATGTGTTCCAACTTCGCAAGGTGGACTTTTACGACCGCAAAGACACGCTCCTTAAAACGCTGACGCTCACGGATTATCGGGAGTATGACGGCATTTGGCGGGCTCACCGTCTGTCGATGGTCAACCACCAAAACGGTAAGGAAACTGACCTTGTCTATGAGGCGTTCGACTTCTCCGAGGAGTTGGACGCGGGCGATTTTGATAAGGGCGTGCTGTCGCGTATCCGGTGAGGGCTGAGGGGGAATGACATGAGGGCTCTGCGAAATATTGCTGCATGGGCAGCCATGTCGCCTGTTCTGGCCGCCGCCGGCGAATGGGAATTCGGCGGTGAGATCGCTGGCGAGCTCCGCGTTTTCCCCCAAGAGGCAGCGACGGAGGGTCAGCTCAGTGACTTTCAGCCCTCCATT
Source organism: Pseudomonadota bacterium (assembly GCA_039033795.1). Lineage (GTDB taxonomy): Bacteria > Pseudomonadota > Alphaproteobacteria > Caulobacterales > Parvularculaceae > Parvularcula. The sequence goes on from JBCCBY010000023.1 coordinate 12,411, forward strand.
TATGGGCTCGGCGATATCCGTTGGACCTCGGATAATGGCAAGCACCAATTGGTCGCTGTGCCCTTTTATCGTCTCGATGGGGAAGATGATGAGCGGACTCACGCCGATCTTCGTGAGGGGTATTACCGTTACGCTGGGAACACCGTCGACATCCTGATTGGTGCGGGTAAGGTCTTTTGGGGTGTGGCGGAAAGCCGTCACCTTGTTGACATAGTCAACCAGACGGATGCTGTTGAGGATATCGATGAAGAGGATAAGCTTGGCCAACCCATGGTGAAGCTCTCTGTGTTCCGGGATTGGGGCACCGTTGATCTCTTCGTTCTTCCCTATTTTCGCCCTCGAACATTTCCTGGTGAGCGTGGTCGGTTGCGGTTCGACCCTGTGATCAATGACGACGACCCTGTCTATGAAGACGGCGACGAAGAGTGGAACACGGACTTTGCGATCCGCTACAGTCATTTTTTCGGTAGTTTTGATGTTGGGGTTAGCGGTTTTTCTGGTACCTCGCGCGAGCCGCGTTTCGCCTTCTCTCCGCAAGGCGTCGATGCCAATGGTCAATTGATACCTTTCTATGATCAAATTAACCAAGTTGGTGTTGATGTCCAGTACACGAACGAAGCATGGCTCTGGAAGTTCGAAGGCATCGTGCGTGAAGGGCAGGGTGACACGTTTGCCGCGACCGTGGCAGGATTTGAGTACACGTTCTTTGGCGTCACCCAAGGCGGAGCAGATCTCGGTGTCCTTGTGGAACATCTTTACGATGGCCGCGATGCGTTTCTGGCGCCGCCGACAGCATCTGACAATGATCTCTTTTACGGTGCACGCTATGCATTGAATGATTTTCAGGACACCGCGATCTTAATCGGCGCCATCACCGATCTTGAAAACGGCAGCTCGTCCGGTCTCATCGAAGCGGAGCGGCGTTTTGGTCAAAATTGGACCGCTGAGCTTGAGGCACGGTTCTTCTACAACGTTGATAACGAAGACCTGCTTCGGGCTTTTGAAGATGACAGCGTGTTGACCTTCCGCCTGACGAGGTATTTCTAGGGAAGGTAAGGCGTACAAGGAATATCACGCGGTAAGGCAATCTGTAAATCATCCGCCCGTCGTGTGAGAGCACAAGCGCCATTCTCCAACGCAATGTCATAGACCGTGGGCAACGCCGTGCTTCTGGTCTCGTTGCTGGTGAGGGCAGGCGGCAGAATCGTGACAATCGGTTGCGTGCGGGGGTCGGGCGGACCCAGCGCAAGCGATGATCGACCCTCGACGGGCGCGAGCACCGCGATCACGCCGGCCAGACTATCGTCAGGGCCCAGCGCCAACACCGCGGGCTTGGCTCCTTCACCGCAAGGGCTGACACATGCACCCAGTGCTGTCATCAAACAAGGTGCGATCAATCTCATAACGACCCCTCCGGAAGGCGCATGTCACGATTTGTGGACTGAATATTGACCGGTTGGCCAATTTCACCGCCGTCGGTCGCGGAAACTTTGAGCGATACCGCACCCGATGTCGTTGACGGCGGGCAAAATCCATTGTTGCGAAAAGCGAGGGCCGTCGCAAGGAGTGCCTCCGCTTCATCACCCAATTCTGTCTCCAGATCATCCGCCACTGTACAGCCTGGCGTGACCACACCAAAGGGAAAGCTGCTATCGCTGGGGACAAATCCATCCGCATACTCACCAAATCCTTTATTGTTCACCCCTTGAAATTGGATCGTGAAATAAGTCTCACCGCAATTGTCCGTGGGGTAGAAGCCATAAGGCTTGCCGCAGGTGATATCGCCAATGAGGATCACCTCAAAATCCAAACCGCGCAGGCTGTTGATCACCGATTCAGATGCAGAGCATGTGTTCTCTGTCGACAGCACAAAAACACGGTTGATGTTCAGTGTGGGAAGGGGCGCTCCTCCTGAAAGACTGAACCCGAGGGTTGTTGTGTAAAATGGGATGGTGTTGTCCACCTCTCCGGTGACGGGGTTGATGCCGCCTGAATCCTGATTAAAACGAAGATCTTCAAAGACTTGGCCGGAGGTGAGGCTCGGTCCGGCGATCATATAAGCCAGCTGTGAGGCAATCGCGAGCAAACCGCCTCCATTGTATCGAAGATCGAGAACAAGGTCGGTCACATTGGCGGCCTGCAGCTGTTGGACAGCGGCAAAAAGATCAGCCTCCGCAGCAAACGGGCTAAATGTATTGAAGAGAATATAGCCAACATTTCCTGTTCCCGTGCTGATCACCTCCACCGTGTTCACGGGGTCGGGGACAAGGTTCTGGGAGATCAGCGTCACGGTTCTGGGTGTGCTGGACCCTGGATCGAGCACCTCAAAGACATGGGTCTCGCCAGCAGTTGCTGGAAAAAGACCCGCGTTGAGCGCATCGATATCGGCATCACTTGTCGCGCTGATAAGATCCACGCCGTCGACCGTGAGTATTTGTGCGCCGCGGATGAAATTGGCCAACCCGCCCACCTCAGTGGCCGCTGGCGTGCCGGGATCGGTGTAGCGCACACGGAAATCCCGCGGCGGCGTGGTCGACAATCCGATATAGCTGACGCCATAGCTCGCACTGGGGGCAGAATTCCGTTGTTCGAGAAACTCCTCCGTCGATTGACTAAAGTGGAAATCGTCGCGCTCCTCGCCAGAGGGTTCGATGGCTGATGTTTTCAGCTGGTTGAAATAGTTCACCCTGTTGCTGAAGGATGCGGGATTGAGGTCGGGCACCTCGTCGTTCCAGAGATAGGTCTCATCGGTCCATGAACGCAGCCAGAAGTTCTCGATGGTGGTGGAGCCAGGCTGGTCGGGAAAGGGGTTGCCCTCAATGTCAAAACCGCTGCGTGGGTTTTCGCATTGAGCGATGTAGGTCGAGGCGGGCTCATAGAGACCGGGCGTCCAGGTGGGGCCCGAACCGCCTGATGAACCCCCCGATGAACCGCCTGCGTTGACCGTGCCGCCGCCGCCGCCACCGGTATCACAGCCAGCAATGCCGATCACCGCGGCCAAAATCCCTGCGAGACGCCTCCATCGGCGCATAACACTTGATCCATTCACCCAGCTCTTTCCGGAGTAAAGGCGGACAGCGGCGAGGGGGCAAGTGACGGTCCAGATGGTTTGGTGTTGATCCCAAAAAAAACGGGCCCATGGGCCCGTTTCTTCGACATGCGTGGCAGGCGGCGACTACGCTGCTTTTTCCTCAGCGGGGTCACGCAAAACGTAACCACGGCCCCAGACCGTTTCGATATAGTGCTCACCTTCGGTTGCAGCGGATAGTTTTTTCCGCAACTTACAGATGAAGACGTCAATAATTTTGAGCTCAGGCTCATCCATACCGCCGTAAAGGTGATTGAGGAACATTTCCTTCGTCAGGGTCGTGCCCTTCCGGAGGCTGAGAAGTTCCAGCATCTGGTACTCTTTACCCGTCAGATGCACACGCTGACCGGCGACTTCCACGGTCTTGGCATCGAGGTTCACGGACAAGCTGCCCGTGTTGATGACGGATTGGCTATGGCCCTTAGAGCGGCGAACAATGGCGTGGATCCGCGCAACCAATTCGTCCTTATGGAACGGCTTGGTCATATAGTCGTCGGCGCCAAAGCCAAGGCCGCGGACCTTGTTTTCTGTGTCTCCTAGACCCGTGAGGATCAAGATCGGTGTGGCGACTTTCGCCACCCGGAGCTGCTTGAGAACATCAAATCCGGTCATGTCCGGCAAGTTCAAATCAAGCAGAATGATATCGTAGTCGTACAATTTACCGAGGTCGACGCCTTCTTCACCAAGGTCCGTCGTGTACACATTGAAGCCATCTGACTTGAGCATCAGTTCGATGCTTTGGGCCGTGGCGCCATCATCCTCGATCAGCAGAACCCGCATGGAACTCGTCCTCCTCGTCCGTATCGGCCTGACACCGCCTGCGGGCGGTACTCGAATACGTTAAACCTAACCAATATTTACTTTCATAAAGATTAACGTGGCGACTTTTACCCTCGCGCGGTCATCTTCTATCAACCCAATAGAAGTTGCGTCGCGACTTCGCGCAAGGCTGCGTACCGATGATTTCCGTGCCAAAGGCACGCGGCGCGGCTATTTTTTTCGAAAACGATCGAGGCTGACGACATCCGCGCCGCCCGACGGTGGTTCGTCGTCGGGGGGCGTTTCAGGATCATCGGTGGGTTCTTCCCTGTCATCGACACGATGCTCTTCGATCTCACCAATGGTTTGAAACTGCAAAGCAAAGTTTGACGAAGGGTCCGCGAACTGGGTGATCGCTTCAAAAGGCACGACCAGCCGTTCGGGTATCCCTTTGAACTTCAGCGTCACCGTGAAATGATCGTCTTCGACCACAAGGTCATCGAACTGATGCTGAAGGACAATCGTCATCCGGTCCGGGTACTGCGTTCTCAAGCGGTCGGCGATGTCGACCCCCGAAGCGAGTGTGTCGAACTCGATGTAAAAATGGTGCTCGCCGGGGAGGCTCCCCAAATCGCGGGTGATGGTGAGCACGTCGCGCACGACGCCGCGCATCGCATTTTGCGTGAGCCAAGCGTAGTCGAGTTCAGAACTATCGGACATTTCCTCAGCACTAATGCGTTGGAGCGTCCGTGTCACGTAGCAGCTCAGCAATCCTTTCAGCGGCGGGGCGAAATTCGTCCCGCGGGTGTGCCGGTGTCACAGCCAGGTCGGCGGTGAGCGGTAACTTGAGCACGATATCGGTGCCGATCTCCTGGATGAGCGAAGGATCCAATTCATCCCCCAAGGGGCCGCCGGTCATGTTGAGCACCAGTCCGAGCAGGGGCGCACCGACCTTGTCAAAAAGTGCCGCACCCCGCCTGACATCGGCGGTGGCCAGGGGGCTGGGCGTCGCGACGATCAAGGCGCCGTCGAGCTTTAACCGCTGGACCAACGAAAGATGCGCATCGCCCGTCCCCGGCGGCGTATCGACGACCAGAACGTCAAGCGCTCCCCATTTGGTGTCCTCAATCAGCTGCCGGGCCGCGTTCATCACCATGGGCCCACGCCAGGCAACGGCCTGCCTCTCATCGACCATATACCCGATCGACACCAGTTTCAGGCCAGCGCTTTCTGCAGGAATGATCTTGCCGTCTTCAGCAGTGAGGCGATCCTTGATGGGGAACAACACGGGCAGCGAGGGCCCATGAATATCAAGATCGAGGAGACCGACGCGCGCGCCACTTTTTGCAAGACTTAAGGCGACCCCTGCCGCCACCGTGCTTTTTCCCACGCCGCCTTTGCCTGAGGCCACAGCGATCACCCGGCCAACCCCAGGCGGTCGTGACGGACCAGCCGGCGATCGGGGGGAGGGGGGCGGCGCTTTCGCGCCAAGGTGAAGCGGGTCCGCATGACCGCCGCGTGGAGGTGGAGCGGCTGGTTTTTTCGGTGCGGAGGCGCCTTTGCCATGCGAACTTTGCACCAGCGTGACACGCTCGAGCCCCGCCGCGGTTTTAAGCTGATGCTCAAGGCGAGCGGCGTCCTCCACCGGTCC
>JBCCBY010000024.1:0-17680 GCA_039033795.1 Pseudomonadota bacterium
CTTCGATCATTTTTTTGGCAAGCAGATAAGTCGCCTCTGCATTACCAAAGCCCGCATCGATATCCGCGATGATCGGCACCACGTGAGTCTCGTAACTATCGACAGCGTCCAGAAGTTCCTTTTCCTTCGCAGCATCACCAGCTTCGCGGGCAGCATCGATATCACGGAACATCATGCCGAGTTCACGCGCATCGGCCTGTTTCAAGAAGGTGTAGAGTTCTTCGATTAGGGCAGGCACGGACGTTTTTTCGTGCATCGACTGGTCAGGAAGCGGACCAAACTCAGAGCGAAGTGCAGCGACCATCCAACCAGACAGATAGAGATAGCGGCGCTTGGTCGAGCCAAAGTGTTTCTTGATGGAGATCATCTTCTGCTGACCAACAAAACCGTGCCAGCAGCCCAAGGATTGGGTGTAATTCGCCGGATCGGCGTCATAGGCCGCCATGTCTTCCCGCATGATCTTTGCGGTATAGCGCGCGATGTCGAGACCCGTGCGGAACCGGTTTTGGGCGCGCATCCTGGCCACACTCTCGGCTGAAATGCCGTTCCAGGTTCCATCATAGCTCATGATAAGCTGGGAAACTTCGTTGATATCTGACTGATAGCTCATGGAATGTCCTTCGATAAAGCAGGCCGTCGCATGGAGGGCTTAGCGCCCAGGCGATAACGGCTCCTTGCCAGCATCGGAACCATTTTCGAGTAAAGATGTACAACTGTACAAAAATAATTTGTCATATTGTACAGTTGTTGTAGAGTGGGGCATGCCAAGCCGTTCAGGCCGAGATCGCGCCGCCTATATCGGACCCAGATTGCGTCGCCTGCGGCGCGACCTCGCCCTCACCCAGGCGGCAATGGCCGATGATCTTGAGGTTTCGCCGTCTTATGTGGCGTTGATGGAGCGGAACCAACGGCCGGTGACCGCCGAGATGCTGTTGCGGCTTGCGAGCACCTATGCCGTCGATATCGCTGAGTTTGGAAGCGGGAACGCCAGCGATCTTTCCGCGCGATTGAACGATGTTCTGCGCGATCCAATGTTTGCCGATATTGATCTTGGGGGAACGGAAGCGGCCGATGTCGCGGCGGGATATCCCGGTGTTGCCGATGCCATTTTGCGGCTCCATGCGGCATACCGTCAGGGTGAACTCGCCCTTGCCGACCGCGAAAAGCAGGCGCCTGCGGGACCGGATCCGGTTGCTGAGGCGCGGTATTTCCTTGGTGCAAGGAAGAATTTTTTTCCTTCAGTGGACGACCAGGCAGAGCGCTTGGCCGCCTCGGTTGAAACGAGCGGAGGTCTAACGCAGCATCTCAACAAGAAGCATGGTTTTGAGGTGCGCCGTTTCCCTCGCGATGTGATGGCTGGTGCGATCCGGCGGCTTGACCATCATCGCCGAGAACTCGCGCTTGATGAAACCCTTGATGGCGCGACCAGGCGATTTCAAATCGCGCTCCAACTCGCCTATCTGCAGCTTGATGATGCCATTGAGGCCGCGCTTTCAGAAGGCGCGTTTCGAAGTGAAAATGGACGCCGTCTCGCGCGCCGCGCGCTTGCCAATTATGCAGCCGCAGCGATCATTATGCCTTATCGAGACTTTCAGTCGACAGCTGAAGAGCGGCGATACGATATAGAGGCACTCTCCCGCCGATTTCGTGCAAGTTTCGAACAGACTGCCCACCGGCTCACAACCTTGCAAAGGCGCGGGCAGGAGGGTGTTCCCTTTTTTTTCATCCGTGTTGATGCTGCTGGCAATATCTCTAAACGCCTCGATGGTGCGGGTTTTCCTTTTGCTCGCCATGGTGGTTCGTGCCCTTTATGGTCAGTGCACCATGCTTTTCGAACGCCGCGCCAGATTGTGACGGAGTGGCTTGAATTACCGGGAGGGGAACGGTTTTTCTCCGTTGCGCGCACCGTCACTGCGGGGGGCGGAGCGTATGGCGCACCACGAGCTGAACGGGCCATCGCACTGGCTTGTGCCGAAAAACATGCCAGCAGACTTGTTTATACGGATGAACAGGCGTTGCTACCAAGCAATGCCACGCCAATCGGTGTGACTTGCCGTCTTTGTCATCGCACGAAATGTGCAGCGAGGGCCGAACCTCCAATTGGTCGTCCCGTGGCGGAGGATATTTTCCGTCGCCCGGTCGCGCCCTTCGCCTTTACCGACGAATAGTTGGTGCCCGCACGGCCGTCGCTCTACCAATCAATGCCGACGGAGATATACGCGCTGCCGATCGTTGTTTCCTCACCAAAGGAGCCATTGAACCCCGTTGAGAACCGCATAAATCCATTCCGGTAAGAAAGATCCCCACCAAGATAATAGGCGGTTTCTTCCTGTTCCATTTCCAACGTGAAAGCGTCGCCATCGCCAAAACGATAGGTTCCTGAAAGAACGTCGTTCTGAAGCTCTTGGCTCAGTCCTCCTGATATGGAAAATCGTGTCTGTGCGGATGATGGACCAGCGGTGCTAAAACCCGAGAACTCATTTTGCTGCCGGCGCTCACGCGTCCATCCTAGGCTTAAGCCGCTGTTGACTCTCAGCGATTCGGCATCCCGGTCTTCTGCCGTGATGGCGGCGCTATCATCCAAATTATCTTCAGTATACCCGTCTTCTTCGATGCTTAGGTAATCGAGCGACACCGTGGGAACAATATCAAGCCCGCCTCGTTTCCAAAAATATTGGACCTTCCCGTGTCCCGTCAGCTGCGTTCCGTCCCAGGATGCATCAAAGTCCCGTCTCTCTAGGTCAAACGAAATATTCCGCTCACTGTCAGAAGACGCCCACCCATACCCAAACCGGCCATCAAACACAAACCGGCCCAAGGCCTTCGTCGCGTAGACATCGAGGCCCGTCGTCGTTCGGGTGACGGGGAAGTCATCGCCCAGTTTTTCTTCAAGCTGCGTGGATGAAAGCGAGGCGGCGAAACCCAGCGTGTCCAGTCCAAACACTTTCCGGTCCGCGCCGAGCGCCAGCAAAATGCCGTACCCTGCAAAGCCTTCAGAGCCCCGCCCTTCGCTTCTGTTGATGAAGAAGAGTTCTTGCTTGATCCAAGCATGCCGATGGCCAAGCCGAATGTCTTCCCCCTCAAGCCGGGTACGGTGGCGTATAATCGAATTCATTGCGGTGTTCTGGGCACGAACGGCAGTGATAGCGAGGTCGAGGGGTTCCGGTGTCAGCTGCCTGTAAAGATCGAGGAATTCCTCCTCCGTCGTCGCACTATAGATTGCGTTGCTCAGCTCTTGATCGCTTTCAATTGCCGCCAGAGCAGGGGTAAACGATGGCGTTTCCTCGGCAAAGAGTCCGACCTCGTCTGCGTTCCGTCTGCGTCGGCGAAGGATCAATGAGTTTGGGTCGCTGTCATCCAAGGCCAGGATTTCTTCAACCAAGAACGAGCTGTTGATGTCCCCGTCAATGTCGAAGGCGGCAATATCGACATCAAGTGTGCCCGCTGTGATCAAGCGATTTTCGATTGTCCCAGAGAAACCTTCGACCGACAAAATACCGATCGTTGATGTGCTATCGATGCTGACAGTACCCGATGATTGAATGCGTGCCAAATCACTGCCGGTTGCTGGAAGTTCAAACTCCAGCCGGCCTTCGTTCGCCACAGACAGATCAGTCAACATGGCTTCTTGCGTGTTCGTCAGTGTTAGAGTTGAGCTATCGACTGAAACCGTTAAATCATCAGTATTCAGAAGGCCACCAGTCCAGGCTGCGCCTCCTGTCAGTTCAAAGACATCTGTTCCGCCGCCGAAGTCGGCATCACCGGTCCAAACGGCCTCATCATCAAGACGAAAGGTATCGTTCCCGGTACCGAAGGAAAGGTTGCCCTCTCCGGTGAACGAAGAAAATTCAATCGTGTCGTTCCCCGCGCCCAGCGACGCGTTTCCGTTATAGATACTTTCTTCCGTAAACCGAATGATATCGTTGCCATCGCCAAGAAAGAAGTCTCCATTGACCGCGCCCGCGTCTGACTCGAAAACATCATCACCAGAACCGGTGAGGATATCGCCGATAATAAAGCCAACAAGTGACCTGTCATTCTCCTCTTCATCAAACGATGCGCTGACCGTGTTGGTGATTGCGATACCCGACGTGTTCGCGGAGAAATCGAGCGCGATGGTGGTCGCTGGATTCTCCTCGTCTTCATCCTCATCCGGCTGAATTGCACGAATGATCGCGCCGCCGTTGTTGAAGGTTGTGACGGACCCGCTGAGATCACGGACAGCAACCGCATCGCCTCCATCTCCGCTTGCGGAGATCGTGGCCAGGGTGGTTTCGACACGGATGGTCGGTAGCGTAACACTGCTATCGATGAGAATCGCGGTGGCGTTTCCTGTGCCGTCGACAGTTGCTCTGATGTCTTGTTCAGCCAAAATCTCTGGAATGTTGGTGTTGCCAGTGATCCGCAGACCAACAGAATTAGCATCGGTCGACGATCCGGTGATTTCACCGCTGTTCCTAAAACCAGCATTTGCTGTGATATTTTGAATGCGGACCACTTCGGTATCAACGCCATCGTAAATGCCTGTGGCCGATAGAACCCCGCGATTGATAATGCTCCAACTTCCGTAGTCTGATGCGAGCCCTTCTTCGGTGGCCACCGTGCCAATGGTGCTGACCGTGCTGTCATTGCCTAGTCGCAAGGCGTTCCCGCCGCCAAACACCGTGACAGATGCGTTGGAGCCTTGGCCCGGTGTGCTGTCGCTATCGGTATCAAGTGAGGTTTCAAGGTCGATTGCACCGTTGATCAGAACACCGCCGGTAACATCGCCGAGCAGCGAAATGCCGTGGCCTGAAACCAGGGTCTCCTGCAAATCATTGTTTTGATCCTCAGGGTCGACATCGTCGTCATCATCAACTTCGATATCACGCGCAAGATCAGTATACGCGGTGATTGTCGAAGTGCCACCATAGCTAAACGCGCCGCCGATGTCGCCGGTGACCAAGATCGCATCCGTTTCTACACCCGTTACACTGACCGAGCTGTTCTCAGCGATCGTGACGTCACCGCTGACACTATCGAGCCGAATGCCTTGGGACTGATCGCCGTCATGCACGATCACACCGAAGTGACTGACGTCGCCGTCGAGGTCACCTTGCAGCACAACACCGCCGCCGGCGTCCCCCTCCGTCCTAATCTCCGCTGAGCTGTCCATCAGAATGTTGCCGGTGATGGACCCGCCCGTGTCGAGCACAACCCCGAAACGATTGTCTGGAAAGTCGACTGGGACTTCATCGTCACCGACTTCGAGCGAACTATCGAGCGTGATCGGCCCGTTGATCGTGACATTCAAGGTGCGATCGCCGATCACGCGAATGCCCGCGATGTTCGCGCCGTCGCCCTCAACGGCAATTCCGCCATTCATGGTAACATCGGAATCGGTGTCGGCGGTGACTGCATCCGCGTCCGTCACCGTGATCGATCCGCCATCAACGATGGTGAAGGATCCAGTGCTTGGCGTTGATTGAGGGGTCGTTAAATCGTCAGAAATTTCAACGTCTTGACCCAATGCGCCTGAGCTGCTGACCATAAGCGCGGCAGCGGCGCAACTGAGCATGATCCGTTGTGTCACCATGTTGGTGCGTCTCCCTGGAAGATATGTCCCGAGCGCCAAAACGTGGCACCAGCGGGTGATGATTGTCCTGCATCCGGCTGCCGGTAACGCTTCCACCATAATATGGTTACGGCCGCCTAACCCTTTGACACGCTCTTGCACGCCAATGGCTGGCGAGGCGATAGCTAGGATGGCGAGAAGAGTATGAAAGTTTGTATCAGTTTTAAGCGGGACGATCAGCGGTTCCCAGATCGCGCCCAACGGTCACGTGCGGTGGTGATCTTGCTTACACCTTGGGTCTAAGCCGAGATGCGCGATCCTGCTGGGTCGCTGATGCAACTCGAAGGGTTCGAAAAGGTCATGGCACAGCCGCCAGAACCAAGTCCCAAGCGTATCCCGCTGGCTCTTTTCTTGGTGGTGCAGTTCGCCATTTGGCTGACCTATGGGACGCTGCTGACGAGCCAAACGATCGAGTTTCGTGTCGGCAATGATCTGCCGCCCGACCTTGTCGGTAGCGCCACCAAAGCTGCCACCCCTGTTGTTGTCGCGCTCACCGTGACGAGTGTGTTTCACTTCATTATTCAGGCGCAAAAGACGTTTGACGCGCGACGTATTTTTATCCTTTCACTGATCTTCACTATTGTTGCGGCGATGGTGATGGCTTTCCTTCAGTATGTCGCCAAATGGCTCTTGGGATACATATCCGATTGGCAGGCTGCGTTGACGCATTGGCTGCCTTACGTTCCGTCGCGCTTTTTCCTCCTCGGCCTTTGGGTGTCGGCCTATCTCTCGATCGCCTTCGCTCGGGATTCGCTTTATCACCGCGAGCAGTCCTTGATCCTGCAAGCGGCAGCCGATGAAGCACGGGCTGATATGCTCCGCTATCAGCTTAACCCTCATCTGCTTTTCAATGCATTGAACACAGTCTCAAGCCACATCCTGGACCGAGATTTTGAGCGAGCGGACCATGCGGTTCAGAAGCTTGCTGATTTGATGCGTTTGAGTCTCGAGAACAACGAGGCCCGGACACTGACGCTTGGCCAAGAAATTGACCGGCTCGAAGTCTATTTGGATCTAGAGCGTGTTCGCTTCGGCGACGGTCTTACGATCAACATTGACCTCGACAACGGTCTTGAGGATTACCCCGTACCCCCCATGTTGCTGCAGCCATTGATTGAAAATGCGATGAAGCATGGGATCGCCCGATCAGCCGAAGGGGGGGTGGTGTCGATCCATGCTTGTCAGAAAGAAGACAAGGTCATTATTGAAATAGCAAACACAAATCACGGGTATATTCCGTACAAGGTTGATACGCAGAAGGATCCGTCCTTTGGTGTTGGCCTGCGCAATGTATCGCGCCGCCTGGATACAGTCTACGGCGCTGCTGCTTTTCTACGAACAGATGAATCCAGCACACCCAATAGCTACAGTGTAGAAGTCCATCTTCCTGCGGAGAAAACATAGAATGGGAGATCACGAAGTCCTCACCGCTTTGATTGTTGATGATGAAGCAGCCGCAATTAACGCGATCAACAAACGGCTGAGTGCCCATGCAGACACCGTGCGCGTGATTGGGGAAGCCAAAACCACCGGAGAGGCGCAGGCGAAGATTGAGGCGCTGAACCCCGACGTGATCTTTCTTGACGTGTCGATGCCCGGTCAGGATGGCATCGCCTTTGCGCGGCAGTTCACCCGCGATACGGGGCCGGCCATTATTTTCCTCACCGCCTATGGCAACCACGCGCTCGAAGCCTTTGAGACAGAGGCGATTGATTATCTGACCAAACCCGTGGCCCCCAGTCATCTTGAAAGGGCGGTGCGTAAGGCAATCCACGAATGCCGCCGTCGCCACCACATAGCTTTTGCCGGCCGCGTGCAGTCGCTCGCTGATCAGTATGCGCAGAAACCGCCAACCACCAAGCAGCACGCCTTTATCTCGCTTTCTGTTGGCACCAAAATGGTGCATGTCAATGAAGCCAAAATCTCGGTGCTTGAGGCCGCAGGCGATTATGTCTGTGTCTATACAGATGATGAAACCTATGTCGTGCGATCATCGCTGCGTTCTTTAGAACAAGACCTCACGGCCAAGAGTTTTGTCCAAATTCACCGCTGCACAATTGTGAACCTTGATCAGGTGGACCGGTTTGTCGAGGTGGGCCAACCGCATGTTGTCATGACGAATGGGAAGTCCTACGGCGTGAGCCGACGACGACTTCGGCAGGTTCGTGACCAGTTCCTTGATGGATGATCAGTCGTCAAATTTAAAGGCATTTTCCGCCGTTTTAAAAGACTCGGCGATAACTGGCGGTAAAGAACGCGGGTTGGCGTTTGATCCTCGTGAAAGTGTTGTCAATTTCACCAGAACTCCGATCCCCCACATAATTTTCAAACGTGCGGTCATCACCGCGCTCGAAAGCTTGGCTGATTCCAAGGCTGATGACCGATGAACCAAGATGGGTTGTACGAAACGTCACGTCGACATTGGTGATGCTCGGCCGGGTATCAATCTGGTTGAGTCTGTAAAATGTCTCGTCGCCTTCCCGGGAGACTGATGCTTCGACCGTCAACGGAACAAAGTCGAACGTCTGTCGATATTCAATGTTGTAGGACCATGGAATGTCCTCGCTTAACCGGCGATTGTTTCCGGTTACGGGATCGGTGACCTCCGACTGGGTATACCTGCCTGACACATCAAGGCGCGCATCGTTAAGGCCAATCACTGACAATGGGAAAGACAAGTCTCCCTCAAAGCCGAATCGGCTCGCATCGCCAATATTGGATGGGGCGTCAAACGTACCATCAAAGACGGGTGCACGATCGATCACGTCACTGATCCATTCGTGGAACCCTAGAAGCGAGACATTTGCTCCGTTGGCAAAGGATTGCTCTCCACTCGCTTCGAGGCGCCAACGGGAATCTGGCGACAGCGTGGGATTTCCGCCCTCCAGCTGGCCTTGGTTGAAATCAATTCGGCTCAAGAAGCGGAGAAAGCTCAATTGGGAAACATCACGAAAACCGTTGAGAAAAAACTGCCGACGCGGGGTCTGCTGAACACGAAGCCGCATCTCTGGCTTGATGAAGGAGAAGTCGCGCTCATTGGCATCAACCCCTTTGCGTCCAAGGGTCGACCATTCATAGCGCAGACCCGCTTCTATACTGATCTTTTCACCAATCGAATCGCGAACAAGGCCAAACGCTTCGTAGCGTTCTTCAGTGACCTTTGCTGTGGCACCGGGCAGGTCGACCGGTTCGGGGCCTTGTCCCTCATCAACACTGAGGCGCGTGGTTTGATCACGCGAGTTATGGGATCCTTCATAGCCGATGGAAAATTCGGCACCCACGAGACGGGAAACATTTGTTGCGCGACCAAGAAGCTCTAAATCTTCGCGCGAACGACGGCTTGTTGTGAGCACATCAATATCGCCTTCGTCCGTAAACGAGCTATCGCGAAACCGAAAGCGGCTCGCTTGGAGCGTGCTTGTCCAGTCCACATTATCGCGTAGGGCGATGAAAAGATCCGACGTCGCCTCAATGTCCTCTCCCCAACGATCCGTCTCGCTGGAGTCACTATCGATTGTTATCAGAGTGCCGGTTGCATCGGGTTCAACACGTCGAAACAGACCCTTCCGTTCAAAGTCGAAAATCCGTGTACGAGCTTGTGTGCCGAAATAAACCCTTGAGCCGAGTGGTCGTTCATGGTTGAGGCTGACAATCGTCTCGTTGAAGAACCAGGGGTCACGGAATTGTCGGCGTTCTCGTAAGTCACCATCTGGTTCGGTTCGACGCTCTGTCCCCCTCCAAGGATTGTGGTCGGAGGAAAATTCAACACCGAGTGTTGTTGTCCTACCCGCACCGCTCATGATCTGAGAAAACTCAGCAACAGGACGAAAAACCCCGTTCTGGTATGCATTGCCTTCCAAAAACAGCGACCGCGTGGTGGCCACGTCATCTTTCAACACGATGTTCACGACGACCGCCTGGCCAGCTGTTTGATAGCCGGGAGCACCGCCGCGCACGAGCTCAATCCGCTCAATGTTCTGTAGCGGGATGCGCTGCAGGATCGCTGACAACTCATCAGACTTACCGCGCGGGCGACGCTGATTGAGAAGAACATTACCAGAGGAGCCCGTGAACCCGCGCTGGTTGCTGTCGCTGTCCTCAAAGGTGAAACCCGGAACCTGTTGGACCACTTCGAGCGCTGTTTGCACGTTGAAATCCGAGAAAAATGCGATTTCAAAGACTCGAACACCGGTGTTTGTGGGCTGTGCGTTTGCCGCCCCACCGCTTGACGCGGTGATGATCGCAAGAGCGCCGATCACCAGTGAGCGAGCTGCCATCCTATCCTCCGTTTGAACGTCCGGAGGTTCGTTCTCTCAAGTGAAGGCCGCTTGCCATTGGGCGAGAGCTGGGCGGCTCGCCTACAGCCGTAGGCGGGTGAATGGTGCGAGAATAGCCTGCAACTTGAGGACGTTGTGCGATCAAACGTGCCAGCTGCGTCACCGCCGGGCGGATGACGTGCAGAGGGCTGTTGGCTGTATTGACTGAACGGTTGGTTCGATGAGCCAGGCGGTCAAACGACCGCCTGGCGATCGTTTGCTAACTTATTGGCCCGGTCCGGAAAGGGGGCTTTGGATTGGTTCCATGTCGATGGGCGGCAAAAGCGCGGGCGGCGTTGCTGCGGGAGCGGGCTGTGCGGGCGCTGCTTGCTGCGGCGCTGGCGCTGGTCCCGACAAGAGTGCGACCAATGTTGGTTCATCGGGAAAGCCTGAGGGGGGGATCCCCATCGCTGTTTGGAAAGAGCTGATCGCCGATTGAGTTCCAGGACCAAAGTCCCCGTCCACGCTTACCGTTTGCCCAGCGCGTTGAAGGGCCTCCTGCAGCTTGCGAACGGTCGAGGGATAGAGAAGACGGGTTTTTTCGCCAACCGAGACTTGTGCGGGGCGTTCTGCGGTTTGCAGACGACTGGGGCCAAAGGCGTTGATGAGTTCAGGGCCAGCGATCGCAATCGGCTGGTCAGGCGCCTGTTGGCAGATGGACACAACAATGCTCGGTAGGATGCCCTCTTGCCATGTCACGAGGTCATAGGTTTCAGGCAGCAACATGTTCGACGCGGAGAGGTAGCCTGCGAACCAGCTCATGGCGATCGCGGCCTCCACGCGGCCTTCCTCCGCTGCTTGGACAAATTGACTGCACGGCATCATTCCAATGCCTTTGGGGGCGAAGTCACCATTGGCGTCGCCAGCCGAGGCGCGTCCCGCCATCAACGTGAAGGCCATGGCCGTGACAGCCAAGCCGATGTTCGATCGTTTATTCTTAATTTTCAAAGGCATGGGATGACAAATCTTGCTTACGTGGTGGGTTCGACCAGGAATGGCCTGAGAGCCTTCTACCCTGACGACCTTAATTTCTGTCTTCACCACACATGCCGAGCGACATCCAGCATTGTTGGATGGGAAATTCTCAATGTTGAGGCCCTCATCCGCACCGGTTCAACGAAGATGCGGCTGCATGTGCTGCGGCGGCGAGGCATCCGTTGGGTCCTCGAGTATCGTCGGCTCTGTGAGCGACGCGGTCATCCGTGTTTGCCGCAGCTCAAACCACAACGCATTCAGAATGCCGACGGTCGCCGCGAGACCGAGCCCCAAAACCCAAGAAAAATACCACATCGTCTCGTCCTTTCCTTGATCAGTAAGCGTGATCTGCATTTTTGACGTCTGTGATCGTTATCCGCCCAAAGAGCACTTTATAGACCCATGCTGTATAAAGAAGGATAAGGGGAAGAAAGATCGTTGTGGCGACCAGCATGTTGCGCAACGTGGCTTGGCTGGAGCTTGCGTCAAAGACCATGAGGCTATGGTTTGGGTCCAACGAACTTGGAAGGATGAACGGAAACATCGATACGCCCACCGTGCCAATTATTCCAAAGATCCCGATGCTTGAGGCAATGAAGGTCAGGACAGCGTATCTCGCGCGGAAGCCAAAGGCTGCTGTCAGCATGCCAACAACCCCTAGAGTCGGCGCCAGCAACAAGATCGGCGCGCGCTCGTAATTGTTGAGCCACGCGGTGTCCGAGGGCAGCACGAGTTTGCTCAACGGAAAGCTGGCGCCTGCATAGTCCGGTACCGTCTGAAGCTGATAGCCGCCAAGCAAGCCGCCCGCGACGAAGATGCCCCCGACGGCAAACAGGATCGCCGCGCCAATGGCGATATGACCCCCCAGTTGCCGGGCGCGCTCTGCGATAACGTCGTCCGCTTTTAATTGCAGCCACGATGCGCCCTGCGCGAGGATCATGGTGAGACTGACAAAGCCGCAAAGAAGTGCGGGCGGGTTCAAAAGACCAAAAAGACCACCCTCGTAACCAGGCCTGAGATCGCTATCGAATGTAAAAGGTACACCGATGAGTGCATTACCCACGGCAACGCCAAAAATAACGGGCGGGACAAGGCCGGAGGCTGTGATGGCGATATCCCAATTCCGTCTCCATGCTGCGCTTTCCCGTTTCGACCTATACTTAAACGCAACTGGCCGCAAAATGAGCATAAACAGCACAAGGAACATGGCCAAATAGAAACCCGAGAAACTAACTGCATAAAGGGCTGGCCAAGCCGCGAAAATGGCGCCGCCCCCAAGAATAAACCAAACCTGGTTGCCCTCCCAGACAGGGCCAACTGTGTTGATCACGACCCTTTTTTCGTCGTCGGTCCTGGTGACCAACGGCAGGAGGGCAGCGGCGCCCATGTCAAATCCATCGGCGATCGCGAAGCCAATGAGCAAAACGCCGAGCAAGACCCACCAGATTATACGGAGGACTTCATAGGAAAACAGCAGATCAAACATGTGAAGCAGTCCTTGTTAAGTACGGATCATTCTGCGGGAGACAACAGTGTGGGTGCAGTTGGCGCGCCGCGTCGCTCACCAATCCCCGGTAAGACCTCTCCTAGCTGATCAAGAACTCTCGGTCCTTTGGCGATGGCGAGGAGCATAAGACGGACCTCGATCACCGCGAGGATGCCATAAACGAGCGTGAAACCGGTGATGGTGATCAGAATGTCTGACAAGGTAAGGTTTGACGCGGCGAGAAAGGTGGGAAGCACGCCTTCTATCACCCAAGGTTGTCGTCCGTATTCGGCGACGAACCAGCCGACCTCCATGGCTATCCAAGGAATAGGCAGTGACCAGAGTGCCGTGGTGAGAAGCCATCGCGGCGGCATCCGTTCTTGCATCGTGTACCAGAACGACAGGATAAAGAGGATTAAGAGAAGACCGCCTGCTACGACCATGATACGAAACGAAAAGAAAAGGGACGGAACAGAGGGAACCGTGGACCATGCAGCAGCACGGATATCCTCATCATCGGCTTGTAGCGGATCAGCAGTAAATTGGCGAAGAAGCTGCGCGTATCCAAGATCATCGCGGGTGGCGATAAAAAGCTCCTTGGCGTCCATGTCTGAACGATCGGCCTTGACGTCCTCAAGGGCCCGATAGGCAAGAAGACCGCTCCGAATCCTCTCTTCTGCTGTATCAACGAGCTCAAGGATTCCAGGTATTTCCGTATCAAGCGACCGTGTGCCAATGATCCCCATCACAAAGGGAATTTCGACCGCAAAGTGGGTCTTGCGCGCCTCCATGTCAGGCAGGCCGATGGCTGTGAAGGGGGCGGGCGCTTCCTCCGTATGCCACATTGATTCCATCGCGGCGAGCTTCATTTTTTGATGGTCGGTGACCGCGTATCCGCTTTCATCGCCAAGAACGATCACCGATAAGGCGGACGCGACACCAAAGGCCGAGGCAATGATGAAGCTCCGCTGAGCCAACGCAATATGCTGGCCACGGAGAAGATAGTAGGCGGATATTGCGAGCACGAAAACGGCGCCCGTTACATAACCAGCAGACACGGTGTGCACGAACTTGGCCTGCGCCACGGGGTTGAAGAGGACAGCCATAAAGTCCGTCACTTCCATCCGCATGGTGTCGGGATTGAAGGCGGCTCCAACCGGGTTTTGCATCCAACCATTTGCGATCAAAATCCAAAGGGCGGAGAAATTTGTACCGATTGCCATCAGCCACGTCGCGACGAGGTGCGTCTGTGGTCGCATCTTGTCCCAACCGAAAAAGAACAGACCGACAAATGTTGCTTCGAGAAAGAACGCCATCAGCCCTTCAATCGCCAAGGGTGCCCCGAAAACATCTCCGACATAGTGGCTGTAAAACGCCCAGTTCATACCAAATTGGAATTCCATCGTGATGCCTGTGGCGACACCGAGGGCGAAGTTGATGCCAAACAGTGTCCCCCAGAACTTGGTCATCTCACGCCAGACCCGCTTCCCCGTCATGACGTACACGGTTTCCATCATCGCAACGAGAATCGAGAGGCCCAGCGTCAGCGGTACAAAGAGGAAATGATACATCGCGGTAAGCGCGAATTGGAGGCGCGAGAGATCGACAAGCAGCGGATCAGGCATGGCACAGAGCTCCGACAGTTCTTGGGGGTTTGTGCCATGAAGCGCGCGCGCAAGCTTTGCGGTCGCTCAAGGATATCGGCGCCTCTTTCTTTAGTAAAAGATGATGGACAGGATAAAGAAAAAGGTGGTGAGCGCCCCGCAGGCGTTGCTCGGAGATGCCGTGGCGCGGGACCTTTCCGTTATCACGTTGGTGCAGAGCGCCTCCTTGATCCTGCGCTTGGCGGCCCTGCTGGGTTTTGCTCACACAGTTGGAAGCTTGGTGATCGTCGGCCATCTTCCTTGGACTATTTTGATCGGGTCGGGCGTTCTCATGGGCCTGCCCGTCGCAGCTTCGACTGCATCGGAAGGCTTGGTTGCGGCCGCTGAGACCAAAGCTGCCAACATCGTGCTCGACTGGTTTTTGCGCTTTGCCGCCCAGGCGCCGGTGGCGGAGGTGCAGGCCATGGACTCTGGAGATCTTGCTAACCGTTTGTCCCGCCAGCCGGGCGCCGCGGCGCGCGCGATGGTGTCAGTGAAGATTGGCAAGTGGATGTCGCCAATTGGTGCATGCGCAGCACTGGGGCTTATGGCTGTCCTGTCGTGGCAGGCAGCCATCATCCTTTTGCTGACGATGCCGATAATGGTGATGTTTTTTGTGCTGATCGGCCGCCTAACCAAAGCCAAGGCGTTGGCCCAGGAAGCGACCCTCCAGGAATTATCAGGCGCTTTCGCTGAAAAGGTCCGCTGTTTGCCGACCATCATGGCTTGTGGGGCTTCTAATGCTCAAGCGACCGACCTTGGTCGGTTGCTGAACGATTATCGCAAGTGGTCGAGCGAGCTCTTGCGTGTGGCATTTCTCAATTCGGCGGTTCTCGATTTTTTCAGCTCCCTGAGTATTGCGATGTTGGCGATTTTCTTGGGCCTGGGCCATTTGGGGTTGGTGTCCTTTCCAGGATTAAGCGGCTTAAGCCTCAGCGCCAGTCTCGGTGTGTTGGTTTTGGCGCCGGAGGTTTTTCAACCATTCCGCCGGTTTTCGGAGCTTTACCATCAGGCAGCGGAGGGGGACGAGGCGTTGCGGTCACTTGAGCCATTTGCCGACTCGACGATCAAAGAAGACACGCGTTTGCCGTTGGGCCGTCTAGGGACAAGGGGCGTTGTGCTTGCAAATCAGGCGGTGATCGATGACTGTGATCTGCCTGCCACCGGGCTTGTCGCCGTCACGGGTCCGTCGGGTTCAGGCAAGACCATGCTGCTCAAGACCCTTGCCGGCGTTCAAGCTCCCCTCAAAGGCCAGGTCTTTCGAGCAAACCGGCATGCGGCATGGGTTGATATCGACGCTTGGTTACCAACCTGCACGAATGATCCCGATCAACGAACACTGTTCCAGAAACTTCGGCTGACGGATGACCCTCGCTTTCAGGAGTGTGATGACCTGTCAAGCGCCGCCCATGGCGACGTCTCCGGCGGACAGCGAGTCCGTCTCATCTTAGCGCACGCTTTGATGCGGGACGAAACAACACTGTTTGCTGACGAACCCACCGCCAAACTCGACCACAAAAGCGCTGAGGCGGTGAGGGACACGTTGGTCGAGGCCGCCAGCAAGCGCCTGGTGATCGTCGCCACCCATGACCCGGTCTTGGCAAGGCGCGCTCATCTGTGTCTTCGACTTCAGGTGAGAGAAGGGGTGCCAGCATGACGCTCCGACTCAAGACGAACTTATGGATTGTGGGCCTTTTGTTCGGGGTGCTGACCGGTCTAGCCGGGGTCTTCCTTGTCGGTGTGTCGTCTTGGTTTTTGGCAGCGGTTGCGCTTGCAGGTTTGGGGCCTGCCGCACTCATCTTTAATTTCCATTTTCCCGCCGCTGCAGTCAGGTTGTTGGCATTAATCCGTACAGCCGGTAAATATGGCGAACGAGTCGCCGGGCATGAAGCAGCCCTGCAGGACCAGGCTCATCATCGCGAAGAGCTGTTCAGGCGGATGGCTGCTTCAAAAAAGACCCGAGCACGCGGATGGCAATTGGCGAAAGCGGATGAACTTGAAGCTTTTCTTGGCGATGTGGAAGCCGATGATTTCGAGTCCTTGCGCTATTCGTTCCCCGTGGTGATCGCACTCATTGTCTTTGTCGCGCTCGTCTGCGTGACGGCGGTGGTCACGCCCCTCGCTCTCACGTTTATTGCACCGTCCACGATCGCAGCTGTGTTCATCAGTGATCGCACAGCAAAAGCTGCTGCTCTTTTGGATAATGAGGCGAGACTCAGGCGCGGAACAGCTGGACGGGATTTGGGGCGCTCGCTGACGGGTCTTGTCTCGCTCGATGCCGCTGGTGACCGCGACGATGCTCTGGCGGGGATCATCGCTGATGCGCGCAAGGCCGAAGGAGCAGCAGTGACGAGCCGCCTAGGCCTTGCGCGCGGCGCGGGTTTGGTCAGTCTCTTTGGTCCTCTCGCAGCGAGCGCGGTGATGCTCGCTGCGTGGTGGGCCGGTGCGCGCGATGACGGACTTCTCATGGCCGTCTTTGTTGCTTTTTCTTGGTTGGCCTTGGGTGAACTCGTCCTGCCTTTGGGTCGACACCTTTTCGCGCACCGACAAGCACAGAACGCTCGAAGCCGGCTTGGTTTATGGGCGCGGACCACTGATCAGACTGGACCACGGCCCGCAACCATTCCTGAACAACTGGTGTTACCACTGATGAATCCGAGAGGAGAGCGCTTGGGAAATGACCTCACCTTTCCTTTGGTGCCCGGTAAACCGGTGGCGGTGCTTGGTCCGTCAGGTTGCGGGAAGACAACAGCGCTCAAACAGCTCGCTGGTTGGCTACCTTGGTTAGGGCCGGGTGATCATCCCTTCGGCAGCGAAGGCTTGGCCCGGTTGATGACGCATTATTCTTTGCACGATGCAGTCATTTTACGCGGCACTGTTCGCGACAACCTTTTTGCTCAAGAAAAGGACGATGTGCTTTGGGATATCCTTACGATCGTTGAGCTCAACGAGCGCGTGAGCGAGGCGGGCGGGCTTGATGCGATCATAAGCCAAGAGACGTGGTCGCTGGGTGAGGCGCGTCGCCTTCAATTGGCGCGGGCACTCTTGAGCGATGCAGCGATCGTTTTGTTGGACGAACCCGGTGAGCACCTGCGCGATGACCAGGCGGCCCGGATCCTTGAACGCTGCTTTGATGAACTGAAGGATCGCCGCGTTCTGTTCGTGACCCATCAACATGTCCTTGCTAATCTCGCCAGTGTTGTGGAGGTCTGTGGGTAAGATGAGAAAGCATATCTTTCGCGGGCTGGGTTATTTGTGCTTCTTTGTCGGTGCGGTGGGCGCCCTGTTGCCTCTGTTGCCGACCACCGGGCCTTGGATCTTGGCTGTCTTTTTTCTTTGGAAGGGCGATGATCCTTTGGCGCATCGGCTTCTCAATCATCCTCGATTTGGCCGCCCGCTTCAGGACTGGTTTGATCATGGTGCGATCCGCCGTGAGGGGAAGATTGCGGCGTGTGTCGGCATGGCCGCTGCCGTCGTCGTGCTTGCGCTGACCGGAGCACCCCTGTGGGCCACCGTCCTGGTGGCGGTGATCCTATCGCCTGTCGCATTTTGGTTGATCAAAAGGCCGTCTGACAAAACCCGGCGATGTCGATCACTTCACCCGCGTCCGTTGCTATGAGGCCGTGCTGGACAAGTACCCGGCCGC
>JBCCBY010000025.1:0-17546 GCA_039033795.1 Pseudomonadota bacterium
AACCGTTCTTCGCTCGCAAGCTCGATAAGGCCAAGCTCGTTTTTGTCTGTATCAGGAAAGCCCGATTCGAAATGTGGTGCTGCCAAGAGCTCGCCGGTGTTGGCATAAGTCCATGCGTGGTAGGGGCACGAGAACCGGCGCTTGCAGCCGGCAAAATCATCGACCAGGCGGGTGCCTCTGTGTCGGCATGCGTTGATAAATGCATGGAGCTGCCCGTCCCCGTCACGGGTTAAAAGAAGGGGAACTCCTGCAACGTCACTTCTGATGAAGTCGCCCGGTTTTTTCAGCTCACTGACATGCGCCGCCGCATGGGGCATTTGCCGGAAGATTTTTTCGCGCTCGTCCTGAAACCGCTCGTCACTCGTATAGTGGCTCACTGCGTTCCGGGCCGTCGCGGCGTCAAGAAATTGCGTTTTCTGCGCTTTCAGGCCCAGCAATTCATCAATCAATTCGAGTTCTGTCTCGCGATTCATCCGATGGCCCTCCTTCAGCATCCGTTCACTTACCGGTCGGTAAGTTCTGGACTGACCAACCGGTAAGTGTCAAGAGACATCCTTTGTCATCGACGGGTGCCCATGCCGCCAACGACTCGTGATCAACTGCTCGCTGCGGCCACGGCGCTTTTCGCAGAGCGGGGGTTTTATGGTGTGAGCATCGCCCACATCGCCAATGAGGTGGGCCTTACAAAGCAAGCACTGCTGCATCACTTTTCCACCAAAGAAAAACTCTATGGCGATGTGCTGGAGACTATTTCTGGTGATCTTGACGACTTGCGTGCGGACGCGTTGTCGATTTCTTCTGATCCGACCGCACAGCTGCAAACATTTTTGAGGGCGATGGCACGCAGAGACAGGGCATCAACAATTCGCTCACGCCTTTTGATGCGTGAGCTCTTGGACAACAAAAGAAGAGCTGACACCGCAGGCGTGTGGTATCTCAAACCCTTTTTGGAAAACCTGGTTCTGATGATGCAACGCTTGCCGGCGTGGAAAGGCGTCTCTGACAGCGTCGCCCTTGCCGCTGTTTATCAACTTCTCGGGGCGATCAATTATTATGCTGTGTCCGAGCCGACCTTGTCCGGAATATTAGGCGGCCAGCGCTATGGGGAACTTGATCGCGCGTTTGGCGGTCAGCTGGACCGGACTATTGCGCAAGTTCTGACACGTTCATCTGAATAAGGACGTCTCTGGCGCGTGTACGAAATCTCTCGCTTTGGATTGCCCGGTTGCACCAATACTCGGCTTGGTCTTCGTCCTTCGTGGTGAGGTCACCAAACGCATAGGCTTGGCACAGCCTAAACTGCGCTGCCGGCAGCCCCGTTGTGGCGCCATGTTGATGGGCACAAAGAACAAAATCAGAGACATCATCGATCGATGCTTGATGGGCGCAGTGTTGGGTCGTAGCAGATGGTGAGGCGGCGGTATGAAGAAGCCGCATGGCGCGCCGGTGATCCACGGCCACCCCCCGCCCAGTTTCGTGTCGCATGGCGAGGCGTGTCTGCGCTTCCTTAAGGCCCAGGCGTGCCTGCCTCAAATCCACCGTGAGAAAATCGTCGGTGTCGAGCGTTATCTCTCGCCACAGCGTTGCTTTTTGACCGGAGGCATCAACCAAGGGGTAGAGCGCATCGATCATGGCGTAGGGCAATGGCCCCCCTGCGGCTGTCTCCATGGCCCCAAGCGGCTGGCGATCGACAATGAAAGGTCCATCGTGGTCCCTGACCAAACCTCGATCATCCGCGGGTGGATGAAGCACGTCTGGTCTCGACCGATAGCGAGCCAGCCATTGATCACGTGTCGCCTCATCGGCACTGAGCCATAATAAGACTCCGTAAGCAGAATAAGAGCCACTGCTGGCTGACGATACAAGAGAGTCGCGTAACGCGCTGTCATTGGGCGCTTGAGAGGGAGATTGCTGTAGTCCGATAAGGGCAAGATGGAGCTGCGCTTCGGCGTCTCCCCGCGCGGCGGGTTTGCTCAAAAGCGCGGTCGCTCGTGCCCAGTCGTTTTGGTGATAAGCGGTCACCCCATCGGGTACCGCCGTGGTGGCCGTGCAACCGACCAGCACGGAAAAAAACAGGGCAAAGAAGATCGAATTGCGTCTCAACCGATGCACCATCGACAAAACCTGATTCGGGGGTCCTTAAGCTGCTTCTTTGATCAAGTCAGCAGCCTTTTCTGCGATCATGATGGTGGGCGCGTTGGTGTTGCCTGAGACGAGCGTCGGCATGATGGATGCATCGACAACCCTGAGGCCTTCCACTCCACGGACCCGGAGTTGTGGATCGAGCACAGCATCAGCATCGCTCCCCATACGGCATGTTCCAACCGGGTGATAAATTGTGTCTGACCGGTTGCGGATGTCCTCATCAAGTTCTGCGTCGGTGGCATCGTCCTGGATATAGATTTGCTCGGTCAGGAGGTTGGCCATCGCCGGGGCGGACATAATTCGTTGGCTGATCCGCGCAGCTTTCCGTAGGCGAACAAGGTCATCCTCCTCTGCAAGGAAATTCGGATCGATCAACGGCTGCTGCCCTGGTACCGGCGAGGCCAGCCGCACTGTGCCGCGGCTTAAAGGACGAAGGAGGCAGGCATGGCAAGAGACGCCAAGACCGAAGTGCTTTTTCCGTCCGTGATCATCAACAACGGTGTTGACAAAGTGAAGTTGAATATCGGTTTCTTCTTCCTCGGGATTTGTCCGTATAAAGCCGCCAACCTCGGCGAAATTGGTGGTCAGGATACCTTCGCGTTTTGATCGGTATTGCGATAATGAGGAAAGGAACGACGTAAAAAACGGCCAGTGCAGACCAAATGTGTCGCGCGCTGTGGTTTTATAGATGCCAATCCAGTCGAGGTGGTCTTGAAGGTTCTCGCCCACCTGTGAAGAATTCACCAGCACGTCGATACCGAGGTCTTGAAGCTGCTGTCCTGGTCCAATGCCTGACAGCTGTAGGATTTGTGCTGAGCCAAAAACGCCGCTGGATAAAACGACTTCGCGCCTCGCGTGAAAGGTGCGCTTTGCACGTTTGCACCTGACCGCAACGCCGGTGGCTTTCTTCCCGGTCAAGAGCACCCTCTCCGTCAGCGCATCGGTGATGATCGTCAAATTGGGCCGATCCATGATGTCATGGAGAAACGCAAAGCTGGTGGAGCAGCGTTGCCCATCGCGCTGTGTCAATTGATAGGGCCCAAATCCATCTTGCTTTTCCCCGTTGAAGTCAGCGTTTTGGGGCAGTTGGAGTTCTCTCGTCCCTTCCAAAAAAGCGTGTCCGGCGCTGCTGCAATAGCGCAGGTCGGACACAGACAATGGCCCATCGCCGCCATGGTAATCATCCGCACCTCGCGTGTTGCCTTCTGACTTGATAAAGTACGGAAGGACATCATCGTAAGACCATCCGGTGCATCCCGCCGCTGCCCAACGGTCGTAATCGTGCCGCGACCCGCGGATGTAGATCATGCCATTGATCGAACTTGATCCGCCTAAGGTTCGTCCGCGCGGTTGGTAGCAAACCCGGCCATTCATGTGCTTTTGCGGAACGGTATCAAAGCTCCAATTGAGGCCCGGTGCCAGTTGCGGCATGAACCCAAAGCCTGAGGGCATTTTGATCAGTGGGCTGGTGTCCTTCGGCCCTGCTTCCAAAAGGCAGACCCGCACCGACGGGTCCTCGCTTAAGCGATGGGCGAGCACCGCGCCCGCTGAACCTCCACCGGCGATGATGTAGTCGAACGTCTCTTCTGCAGATGGTGGTGTTGTCGCCATGACCGTCGCTTCGTCCTCCAAGACATCTTTTCCTCCCAGTAAATGCTCATCTCGAGGCGGCTGTCGAGGCTCCGCAGCTGTTCTCTTGGGTTTATTGAATTTGCTGCACCGCACCCTGCGAACCCAGCGTTGACGGGGCTCGTTGTGGGAGATACTAATTAAGCAATTAATTTAAGAGCTAGAAATGCGCGTGCCGCCTGCGTCAATTCTGGCCCAACAATGTTGCGGTGGTGATGCCGCCCCAGCGAGCACGATGGAGAACGCCCATGTCCGTTATTGATGTTCCGCGTCCAGATTTTATGACCGATCCTGAGATTGAAATGTTCTCGGACGCAGCGGGTAAATTCTTCGCTCGCCACGCCCCCCGTGAGCGCGTCGAGCAATGGGAGAAAGACGGCAAAGTCGAGCCCGCGTTTTGGCGGGAGGCGGGTGAAGCGGGCCTCCTTGGCGTGTCTGCTCCTGCCGCTTACGGCGGCCACGGCGGTGATTTCCGCCACGACGCCGTTGTCGTTGAGCAAGGGCATGCTCAAAGAGTTGGCGGATTTGCTGCGAGCCTCCACAACACAATTGTGATGCCGTACATTATCAATCACGGCACAGAGGAACAAAAGAAACGCTGGATTCCCAAACTCACCAGCGGCGAATTCATCTCTGCTATTGCGATGAGTGAGCCCGATGCTGGATCGGACCTCCAGGCGATCCGAACAACGGCTCGAAAAGATGGCAATGGCTACAAGATCAATGGCTCCAAAACCTGGATCTCCAATGGGCAGATCGCGAATTTGATCGTTGTCGTCTGCAAAACAGATCCCGAGCAAGGCGCTTCTGGAACGTCACTGCTCGTGCTAGAAACGGAAGACGCAGAGGGTTTTACCCGCGGCAAAAACCTCGACAAGATTGGCATGTCTGCTCAAGACACATCGGAATTGTTCTTCGATGATGTCTTTGTGCCGGCGGACAATTTGCTCGGCGGTGAAGAGGGGCGCGGTTTTTATCAGTTGATGGGTGAGCTGCCCGGCGAGCGGATTATTATTGCCCTGCAATCGATGCTGATGATTGAGAGCGCCTTGGATGAAACCGTCGCGTACACGAAGGATCGCAAGGCCTTTGGTCGCAGAGTTATTGATTTCCAAAACACGCAGTTCAAGCTCGCCGATTTGAAGGCGGAAGCGACGATCTGTCGGGTGTTTCTTAACGACTGCATCAAGCGCGTGCTTGAGGGTGGCCTTGATGCGACGACAGCCGCGATTGCAAAGCTCTGGATCACCGAGCTGCAGGGACGATGCGTTGATCAATGCCTGCAATTCCATGGCGGCGCGGGCTATATCAACGATTACCCGATTGCGCGAATGTTCCGCGATGCGCGTATTTCTCGAATTTTTGGGGGATCCAGCGAAATCATGCGTCTGCTGATTGCGCGCTCCCTCTAACTCGACACGAACCAAGGAGACGTCCCATGGGCGAATATGAATTTGTCAAAGTTGAAAAGGAGGGACACCTCCTTATTGTCACGCTTAACCGGCCAGAAAATTACAACGCGCTCCACGGTCCAGCCCATCGGGAGCTGCATGAGATCTGGGACGCCTATGAGGCCGACCAAGATCTCTGGGTGGCGATCATCACGGGTGAGGGGGACAAGGCGTTTTGCAGCGGCAATGACCTCAAAGCAACGGCGACCGGCGGTGATATCAGCTCGCCGCCAAGCGGTTTTGGCGGTCTGACATCTCGCTTGGACCGGGAAAAGCCGATCATCGCGGCGGTCAATGGTGTTGCCATGGGCGGCGGCATGGAAATCGCTCTCTCAACGGACTTAATTGTTGCCGCGCCGAACGCGAAGTTTGCCCTTCCCGAAGTGAAGGTTGGTCTCTTTGCGGCGGCGAGCGGCGTTCAGCGTCTTACCCGGAACATCGGCCGCAAGATGGCCATGGAAATGATTCTCACCGGCCGTCATGTTCTTCCTGATGAGGCGAAATCCCTCGGCATCATCAACCGCATTTCCGAGAAGGAGGGGTCAGGTGTGATGGAAGCAGCGCGTGCTCTTGCTGACGAAATCCTTGCGGTCTCCCCCTCATCGGTGCGCGCGAGTAAGCGTGTTTTGAACGAAT
The DNA here is from genome assembly GCA_039033795.1 of Pseudomonadota bacterium. Classification (GTDB taxonomy): domain Bacteria; phylum Pseudomonadota; class Alphaproteobacteria; order Caulobacterales; family Parvularculaceae; genus Parvularcula. Next base: position 5,862 of record JBCCBY010000025.1, read on the forward strand.
ACGAAGCGATGGAGCCCCTCGCCCAATCACTTGAGGGCACCGGTAAGGTGTTCATGGAACTGATGCAGACCGAGGACTGCCGGGAGGGTGTGCAGGCTTTTGTCGCCAAGCGCGCACCCCAATGGAAAAACGCATAAGGAACACGCCATGGCCGAGGCCCTGATTATTGATGCCTGCCGGACTCCGCGCGGCGTTGGCAAAGTGGGCAAGGGTTTGCTCGCCCACCTTCACCCTCATCGCCTGGGCGCGACCGTCCTTGCGGCCCTTCAAGAGCGTAATGATCTTGATACGGCGGATGTCGATGATATCATCTGGGGCACGTCAAGCCAGCGCGGCAAACAGGGTAACGACCTGGGCCGTATGGCGGCGCTTGAAGCGGGCTATGATGTTCGTTCGTCGGGGGTGACTCTCGACCGATTTTGCGGCTCTGGAATCACTGTTCTCAACATGGCTGCTGGGCAGATCATGGCTGGTATGGAGCACGTCGTGATTGCGGGCGGTACGGAGATGATGAGCCACAATGCCTCCATCGCTGTGCCCGGTGAACCGCTCGTGCTCGATTCGGGAAACCTTACCTTGAGGGCAAAACATCCGCAGTCGCATCAGGGCGTGTGCGCCGATGCGATCGCGACCCTTGAGGGCATCGATCGCGACGCCACGGACCGCCTGGCATGGCAGAGCCAACAGCGCGCGGCCCACGCCATCCGGGAGGGCCGGTTCGATCGCTCGTTGATTGTCGTCAAGAATGATGACGGCTCAGTTGCACTGTCGAAGGACGAATTCCCTCGCCCTGGGACCACGATGGAGGCCTTGGGCGAACTCAACCCATTTTTTGCGGCTTTTGTTGATGTGCCAATCGGCGAGGGGGGCGAGACCTATGGTTCGCAAATAACGGATGTTTATCCTCAGCTCAAAGAAGGCATCAACCACGTCCACCACGCAGGGAATTCCTCTGGCGTGGTGGATGGCGCCGCAGCGATTCTTCTCACGTCCGAGGCCTATGCCAAGGATCATGACCTGACGCCGCGAGCCCGAGTTGTGGCCATGGCGAACAGGGGTGATTGTCCAACCCTTATGCTCAACGCGCCGGTGCCATCAGCACAAAAAGCACTGCGCCTTGCTGGCCTGACACTGGACGATATCGATGTCTTTGAAATCAACGAGGCCTTTGCCGTCGTTGCTGAAAAATTCATCCGTGACCTGAATCTGGACCGCGAGAAAGTGAACATCAATGGCGGCGCCATCGCGCTCGGCCATCCGATTGGCGCAACGGGGTCGATCCTCATCGGCACCGCGCTTGATGAGCTTGAGCGGTCGGGCGGTCGCTATGCCCTTATCACCATGTGTGCTGCGGGCGGAATGGCGCCCGCGGTCATCATTGAACGACTATAAAAAACACCTGACGACAAGAGGAAATGTCCCATGGAACTCAATTCATCCCTCTCAGCTGTGATCACCGGCGGTGCCTCCGGCCTCGGCGCTGCGACGGCTCGGCGTTTGGCTGAACAAGGCGTCCGGGTCGCTCTTTTTGACCTCAATGAGGAAAAGGGCGAAGCGCTCGCGAAGGAACTCGACGGCGTTTTTTGTCATGTCAATGTCACCTCCGATGAAAGCGTCGATGCAGGTTTTGAAAAGGCGCGCGAGGCAATTGGACAAGAGCGTATTCTGATCAATTGCGCGGGAATCGGCAATGCCATCAAAACGGCAAGCCGCGATAAAAAGACCGGCGAGATTTCCCATTTCCCCGCTGAGTCTTTTGATTTTATTATTCAAATCAACCTCGTTGGCACGTTCCGCTGTATCGGCAAGTCAGCGGCCGGAATGATGACGCTTGATCCTGTTGATGGCGAACGCGGCGCAATCGTCAACACAGCGTCCGTCGCTGCAGAGGATGGGCAGATCGGCCAGGCGAGTTACTCAGCATCCAAGGCCGGCGTGGTGGGGATGACCTTGCCAATCGCACGGGATCTTGCGCGGGAATTGATCCGGGTCAACACGATTTTGCCCGGCATCTTCGACACGCCGCTGCTGTCAGGCTTGCCCGAAGTCGCCTATCAATCGCTCTGTGCCTCGGTGCCCAACCCAGCTCGATTGGGCCAGCCCGATGAATACGCCAGATTGGCGCTTGAGCTCTGCCGCAACGCCTACATGAATGGTGAGGACATCAGGCTCGATGGGGCGATAAGGATGGCGCCGCGCTAGCGAGGGAGACGGGTCGATGGCGGGTCCACTCAAGGGTCTACGTATTATTGAATTTGCCGGTATTGGGCCTGGTCCCTTTTGCGGCATGATGCTTGCTGATCACGGTGCAGAAGTGATCCGTATCGATCGTGTTGGGTCATTCACGGCGCCAACAGACCCGCTTTTAAGGTCACGTCGTTCGATCGCCATCAACACCCGCTCACCTGAGGGTGCCGCTTTGGTCAAGGACCTTGTGAAGACTGCTGACGGCCTGATCGAGGGTTTTCGCCCTGGCGTTATGGAGCGGCTTGGCCTTGGACCGGATGAGTTGATCGCTATCAACAAAAAGCTTGTCTACGGACGGATGACGGGATGGGGCCAAACTGGTCCCTATGCCCCGTATGCCGGGCACGATATCAACTATATTGCTCTTACGGGTTCGCTCCATACGACTGGGCGGTCGGGCGAGCCGCCGGCCCCGGCTTGCAACTATGTGGGCGATTTTGGTGGCGGTGCAATGATGCTGGCCTTTGGTATGGTCAGCGCACTTTTGGCTGTCAAGAACGGTGCGGCTGGCCAGGTGATCGATTGTGCGATGACGGACGGATCAGCGCTGCTCGCAAGCATGATATACGGCTTTAAGGATTCAGGGATGTGGCTCGATGAGCGGGGTGTGAACTTGCTCGATACAGGCGCTCCTTTTTACGATACCTATGAGACCAGCGATGGCAAGTATGTCGCCCTCGGACCAATTGAGCCGCAGTTTTATGCTGCGTTCCGTGAAAAGGTCGGATTGGATGATCCAGCCTTTGATGAACAGCTCAACAAAGACCGGTGGCCTGAGCTGAAGGAAAAACTGGCAGCCCTTTTTAAGACCAAGACCCGCGATGCGTGGTGTGAAATCCTCGAGCACACGGATGCATGTTTTGCCCCTGTGCTGTCGCTCAATGAGGCGCCCCAGCATCCCCACAACGTCGCACGGGAAACATTCACCAAGGTTGGAAATTTTGTCCAACCTGCACCAGCGCCACGTTACTCGGAGACCGTGGCGGATGCCCCGCGGGCCCCTTCTGCAACGGGCGCGGACACTGAGGCTATCCTCGCTGAACTTGGCCACGGCGATTTGTATAAGGAATATAAAGAAAAGGGAGCCATCGGATGATTTCGAAGAATCCGATCATCACGGAGCGACAATCATGCTGCCACTCGTAAGTGAAACCTTCCAAGACGATCCCGGTGCGGTGGCCGAGCCCACCTTCGACCGGGTCTATCCATTTGATGTGCCCGTGGATTTGTCCTCCCAAAGAGAGTTTATGAAGGGGCAGCCATTTGATGCGTTCAAAGACATGCGCAACAAAGCTCCTGTTTGTTGGTGCCCGGAGCCCTATGAGGGCCGCAATCAAGGCCCTGGTTTTTGGGCTGTGACGCGCTACGCCGATGCTCGCGCCATTGAACTTGATACAACCACCTTTTCCTCGCAGCGGGGCGGGATCAACCTGTCTTATGGTGACCCGGCCACGCGGCATCCCTTGTTGCATCCAGCCAGCCTCAACACCATGATCTCTCTTGATCAGCCCTATCACATGCCGCTGCGCCGAGAGCACATGCCGTTCTTTACACCAGCCTATGTGGCCAAGTTAAAAGAACGTGTAGAGAAGAAAGTTGATAGCCTTCTTGACGGTATGGAGGATGAGGGCCCTGATCTTGATTTGGTCAAACACTTTTCGGCTGAACTTCCACTTTTCACCCTTTGTGAAATCTTGGGCGTACCAGAGGCGGACCGGCCTAAATTGGTGGGCTGGATGCACTATTTGGAGCTCGCCTTCGAAACCGTTGCTCTCAAGAGTGTTGGCGAAATCGATCCGGCCATGTTGATGGCCTTCATGACGGCAATTCAAGAGATGTTTGACTACGGACGGGACATCCTCGCTGACCGCCGTGCCAATCCGCAGGAGGATCTTCTGACTGCGATTGCGAAGGCGACACTCGAGGGTGAAGAGCTTGCCGCTGAGTATCTTGATGGATCATGGCTCTTAATAGTCTTTGCGGGGAATGATACAACGCGCAACTCTCTTTCAGGAACGATGCGTGCGTTGAGTGAGTTTCCAGAGCAAAAAGCAAAGCTTCTCGCCAACCCTGATCTCATACCGAACATGGTGCACGAGGCGGTTCGCTTCGTCTCACCGGTCATCTATATGCGCCGAACAGCGACAAAGGATTGCGAGGTTTCGGGGCAAAAGATTGCCGAGGGTGAGAAGGTTGTGATGTATTATGGCGCTGCCAACCGGGATGACGCTATCTTCGACAACCCCGATATGTTCGATGTTGAACGTCAGAATGCGAAGGATCACATCGCCTTTGGTTTAGGGCCTCATGTCTGCTTGGGGCAGCGGGTCGCGAATATGCAGCTTGATGTGGCGTACAGAAAGCTTCTCGCACGCTTTCCCAACATTCGCTGGACCGGTGAGATGCAGATCGCTCCGAACAATTTTGTTCACGCGATTTCGTCACTCTCGGTGTCGCTGAATGGTTAAGCTGCGATACCGCGCATGATGATGTCGACGACCTGTTCGATGTTCTGTTCGTGCTGCTTTTTGCTGAGCCGCGAAACACCAAGACCTGCCTTCAAGACATAGCGATGGGCGTAGACGTGGCTCACGGAACCGACGACTTGAAAATAGAAAGACCATGCCTCGATTGGCCGGAAGACCCCGCTCGCGACACCGTCTTCAAGGATTTGTGCCTGCGCTTCGGAGATTGGTTTGATGAAAGAATTGGCCAACTGCTCGACATTCTCGGGCAGCGCTTCTCGCGACATTTTTTGCACGAGACGATTGAGATAAGGGTGGCTGTGGTAGGTTTCGATCAAGCCTTGAATGTGAAGACGCATTTTTTCTTCGGGTGATCGATCGGACTGCACCAAACGTTCAAGCCGCTGCAGGCCGACAGAGAAGTCCTGTTCAAGGACGGCCATCAAGAGGCCCTCTTTGCTCCCGAAATAATACTTAATCAGGGCGGAATTCGCGCCCGCCGTCCGGCCTATCTCCGCTAAGGACACATCAAGTGTGTCTTTTTCGCTCATCAGCCATGCTGCGGCGGCAATCAGCGACTGACGCGTATCGCCCGTTTTCTTGTCCTCGCGGATTGGCTTCATGACACAGAAAATCCGAAACTCTCCGCCCAGCGGAAGGCCCATTAGCTTCATTCTTGCAACCAAGGTAACGGGCCCCGGCTGGCGGTTCTAGAGTGTTTAATTGATTAACTAAAGGTGCGGCGCTTTGAGAGCAAAGGATCGGGATTGTTTCGACAGAATATGCTCGTGCGGACCCGCACGGCGCACGAACACGCTGCTTTTTCTTGTGCGGTGCGGGGATAGTCTTTATAAACGCCCTACATTGCAAAGGTACGCGTGACCCCGACGTCGCGACCCGGTCGTGACCAGTGCAATTGCAGGCCCTTCAAAGTCTAGGGAATAATACGATGGCTGACATGCTCCGCTTTGTGGATGAGGAGCGTCATCCGCCGCAAAAACGTCCGGCGGATGAACGTGCTCGCGATTTCCGCGAGATCGATAATGGCTTTCAAGAGGCCGCCGCTAAGGTTCAGTCCTCGCGGTGCTCGCAGTGTGGTGTGCCTTTTTGTTCGTCGGGTTGTCCCCTGGGCAACCATATTCCCGACTGGCTCCGTCTCGCCGCCGATGGTGATTTCAAAGAGGCCTATGCTGTCTCGTCCAGCACCTCCACGATGCCTGAAATCTGCGGCCGAATCTGTCCCCAGGACCGTCTTTGCGAAGGCTCGTGCGTTATCGAGCAATCGGGCCATGGCACCGTGACCATTGGGGCGATTGAGAAAACTATCACCGACCGCGCTTGGGACGAGGGCTGGGTCGAGCCGATCCGGCCTGATCGAGAGCGATCCGAGAGCGTCGGCATCATCGGTGCTGGCCCGGCGGGCATGGCCGCAGCTGATCATTTGCGTGCGCAAGGCTATCGCGTGACGATCTACGATCGTTATGACCGCGCGGGCGGGCTTCTCACCTATGGTATTCCAGGCTTTAAGCTAGAAAAGCAGGTGGTTGGACGCCGAGTTGACCGCTTGGCGGAGGCAGGTGTCGAGTTTGTGCAGAACGTCGACATCGGCGGATCCATGCCTTTTGCCGCGATCCGCGCGAAACACGATGCGTTGTTGATCGCAACGGGGGTCTATAAAGCGCGGCCGTTGCCTGCGCCGTGCGAGCCAGGCCAGGTGATCCCGGCGTTGACCTATCTTGTGGCGTCCAATCGCAAGAGTTTCGGCGATGCCGTGCCTGCGTTCGACGATGGCTCCCTTAACGCCGATGGAAAGCGCGTGGTTGTCATCGGTGGCGGGGACACCGCCATGGACTGCGTCCGGACAGCCGTTCGGCAGGGCGCAAAAGAGGTGAGCTGTGTCTATCGCCGTGACCGTGCCAACATGCCTGGCTCGGCGCGGGAGGTGGCCCATGCCGAAGAAGAGGGCGTGACCTTCCGCTGGCTCGCCAACCCCAAATCAGTCAGCAAGTCCGACGACGGCCTGGGGGTCAACGTCGCGCGCATGCGTTTAGGTCCCAAGGATCGTTCGGGCCGTCAGCAGCCAGAAGAAGTTGCCGGCGGTGAGACGCTGCTCAAGGCGGATCTTGTGATTGCTGCTTTGGGCTTTGAGCCAGAAGACATTGTGACCGCTTTTGGTGTCCCAAGCCTTGAGGTGTCGCGCTGGGGGACGTTGCGGGTCAACGGACATAGCTTTGAAACCGCTGAGCCGGGTGTGTTCGCCGCCGGCGACATTATCCGCGGCGCGAGCCTTGTTGTTTGGGCTGTTCACGATGGCCAAAAGGCAGCGGCAGGCATTCATGATTATTTGCAAAACCGCGCGACGGTCAAAACCGGCGCGGCCGAAACACCATCCCAAACGGTAAGCGCATGACGACGTCTCTTCTTTCGCGGGAGGCCTTAGAGGCCAAAGGACTTTATCGGCGTGCTGATGAACATGATGCATGCGGCGTCGGTGTGGTGGCCGCCCTTGATGGGCAGCCTCGTCGCGAGGTCGTTACCAAGGCGATTGCTGCACTGAACAATGTGTGGCACCGCGGCGCGCTTGCTTCTGATGGGAAGACGGGCGACGGCGCTGGCCTTCGTACGGGTGTGCCGCAGGACTTTTTCCGTGCATGCGTTCGCGCTGCGGGCCACGAGCCTGGTGACCGGATCATCGGGGTGGGAATGATATTCCTGCCGAGAACAGATTTTGCCGCACAGGATCGTGCGCGGGCCATTATTGAAGCCGAAGTCTTGTCCTTTGGCCTTGGTCTTTATGGCTGGCGCCAGGTTCCGATTGATGAAACGGTGATTGGTGACCAAGCCAGAGAGGCGCGACCAGAGATTGAGCAGGTCTTGTTTTTTGATCCGCAAAATCGCTCCTCTGCTGAGGTGGCGCGTCACCTCTTCATTGTCCGTCGCCGGATTGAAAACCGTCTCCAGGCAGAGCGGTTGTCGGACGCCTATATTTGTTCACTTTCGATGGAAGATGTCATCTATAAGGGTATGTTCCGTGCCCAGGATATTGATGCTTTCTATCATGATCTTCAGGACAAAGACTTCAGCTCATCCTTCGCGATTTTTCATCAGCGCTATTCAACCAACACGTTCCCAGAGTGGCGGTTAGCCCAGCCTTTCCGCATGCTCGCGCATAATGGCGAGATCAACACGGTTCGCGGCAACATTCGCTGGATGGAAAGCCACGAGCCAGAGATGACGAGTCGCGCCTTTGGTCTCCACGATGATGATGTGAAGCCGATTATTCAACCAGGAGCATCAGACAGCGCAGCGCTCGATGGCGTCTTTGAACTGCTTGTACGGGCAGGCCGCAGTGCGCCCATGGCCAAGGCTTTGTTGATGCCCGAGGCTTGGTCCAAGCGCGGCGATGTCATGAAGCCAGAAGTCCGTGCCCTGTATGAATATTGCAACGCGGTGATGGAGCCATGGGATGGCCCGGCTGCTATATGCGCTTTTGATGGGCGGTATGTCATTGCTGGGCTTGATCGGAATGGGCTTCGACCCCTCCGCTATGCTCTGACCCAGGATGGACTTCTCGCCGTCGGTTCAGAGACGGGCATGTGCCCGCTCGACGATAAAGAGGTCACGGTCCGCGGCGCGGTTGCGGCTGGCGGGATTATTGCTGCCGACCTTGAGGAAGGGCGGTTCCTTGATCAAGATGACGTAATCGGATCGTTGGTTGGGGCGCACCCTTACCAAAAATGGCTCGGTAATGTGAAGCGCCTTGATCCAATCATTGGACCTGGTGCTGAGGAGCGTCTCTACGATGCTGAGGCTCTCCGTCGCCGACAGCTCGGCGCTGGCCTCACACGGGAAGACCTTGACCTCATTCTCACGCCAATGGCGGTGGATGGCAAAGAGGCCATCGGATCAATGGGTGATGACACCCCGTTGGCGGTCCTATCGGACCAATACCGTCCTCTTCCCCACTTCTTCCGCCAACGGTTTAGTCAGGTAACGAACCCGCCGATCGACCCATTAAGGGAAGGTCGCGTGATGAGTTTGAAGACCAGGTTCAAAAACCTTGGGAACATACTCGCTGAGGATGAGACGCAAACAGATGTTTTCGTGCTTGATGGGCCTATTTTGACCAATGGCATGCTCGAGCGTTTGTCGGTGGAGCTCGGCGGTCAGGCCGCATCGATCGATTGCTCGATTATGCGCAGTGCCCTGACGGAACCTGCGGGTGCTGCGTTGCAGACGCGTTTGCAAGACATCGTCACCGAGTCATTATCAGCGGTCCGGTCAGGTTCTAGTCACCTGGTCCTGACCGATGAGCATCAGGGGCCGGAGCGTATGGGCGTACCCATGGTGCTCGCGGTCGCGGCCGTTCACTCTGCCTTGGTTGATCAGCAGCTTCGCTCGAGGTGTTCGATCACCGTGAGAGCGGCTGAATGCCTCGATAGCCATTACACGGCTGTTCTCATCAGCGTGGGTGCCACCGCGGTCAATCCCTATCTTGCCCTCGATACAATCGCTGCCCAGCAAGCCGATGGTCTTTATGGAGACGATAAGACCGGCACCTTGACGCTTCGCTATAAAAAAGCCGTCGAAGATGGTCTTCTCAAGATCCTTTCGAAGATGGGCGTTTCTGTTTTGTCGGCTTATCGCGGCGGTTGTAATTTCGAAGTGCTCGGCCTCTCGCGCAGCCTCGTTGACCAGTTCCTTCCCGGCGCTTCTTCCCGGCTTTCGGGTTTGGGTCTTAGCGGCATTGAACGGATGCTTGCGACCATCCATGCCAAAGCTTGGGACGAGCGCGCGGAGTCGTTGCCTGTCGGTAGTTTTTACCGTGTCCGGAGCGGCGGCGAGAGGCATGCCTACGAAGCAGAAATGATCCGGGAGCTGCAAAAAGCAGTTCGCGAAGATGATCAAGACGCGTACCGGCGTTACGTGCGCGCGTCGCAGGGCGCCGGTCAAGTGAGCCTCCGGGATCTTTTGACCTTTCGAGAGGGCAAGGCCATTCCGCTCGATCAGGTCGAAAGCGTCAATGCCATTCGTCAGCGGTTTTTAACACCCGGCATGTCGCTTGGCGCTTTATCGCCCGAAGCGCATGGCGCTTTAAACGTCGCAATGAACCGGATTGGGGCCAAGTCCGTTTCTGGCGAAGGCGGTGAAGACCCCGCCCGCTACAAGCCGCTTCCCAACGGCGACAACATGAATTCCGTCGTCAAACAAGTGGCATCCGGACGGTTTGGTGTCAGTGCTGAGTATCTCAATCAGTGCCGAGAGATCGAGATTAAAGTGGCGCAGGGCGCCAAGCCTGGTGAAGGTGGCCAGCTGCCTGGGTTTAAGGTGACAGAATTTGTTGCCAAGATGCGCCATTCGACCCCTGGCGTGACGCTGATCTCGCCACCGCCTCATCATGATATCTATTCGATTGAGGATCTGGCACAGCTAATTTTTGACTTAAAGCAGATCAACCCGATCGTCCGGGTTTGCGTTAAACTTGTGTCTTCCGCAGGCGTTGGAACCATCGCAGCGGGCGTGGCCAAGGCAAAGGCGGACGTGATCTTGATCTCCGGCAATGTCGGCGGTACCGGCGCAAGCCCGCAAACCTCGATTAAATTTGCTGGAAGTCCGTGGGAGCTTGGTTTGGCCGAAGTCAACCAAGTCCTCTCCCTTAACCGCCTGCGCGAAGGCGTGACGCTTCGAACAGACGGCGGTATCAAGACGGGCCGCGATGTCGTTATCGCCGCTATGCTGGGTGCGGAAGAGTACGGCATCGGAACGCTTTCTTTGGTCGCCATGGGCTGTCTGATCGTTCGTCAGTGTCACTCAAACACGTGTCCTGTTGGCGTCTGTACTCAAGACCCACGGTTGCGCGATCGCTTTACGGGCACGGCCGATCACGTGGTCAATTTGATGACATTTATCGCCGAGGAGACACGGGAAATTCTTGCGTCTATTGGTGCACGGTCGCTGGAGGATGTCATCGGTCGTTCCGACCGGCTGCGTCAGAAAAGCCGCGGGTCGACGCTTTTGGATGACTTTGACCTCGGGCCGTTGCTCGTTCGTGCTGAAGTGGGGACTCGCCCGCCGCGCAGCACACGGACGGGCCGAAATGAAGTTGACCCTACACTTGATGAGCAGATTTTTGCCGATGCCGCACCAGTCTGGGAACGGCGCGAAAAGATGCAACTGACCTACACCGTCAGGAACACACATCGTGCCGTTGGTACACGGACATCAGGGGAAATTGTTCGGAGGTTTGGTGCCCATAGCCTGCCAAGTGGCCATTTGACCCTTCGTCTTAAGGGATCGGCTGGCCAGTCACTTGGCGCCTTTGGTGCGACTGGTCTTCGCATCGAGCTCGTCGGTGATGCGAATGATTATGTTGGCAAGGGTCTATCAGGCGCCGAGATCATCGTCACACCGCCGACCCGAGAGGCGCTGAAGGCGCCTGCCATGGTTGGCAACACGTGCCTCTATGGTGCAACCGCTGGCTCGCTGTTCGCTGCGGGTTCGGCGGGAGAGCGCTTTGCTGTTCGCAATTCTGGAGCGACCGCGGTCGTGGAGGGTTGCGGGACCAATGGCTGTGAATACATGACAGGCGGCCATGTGGTGATCCTCGGACCGATTGGCGATAATTTCGCCGCGGGCATGACCGGCGGTGTCGCGTTCGTTTTTGATGACGAGGATAAGTTAACCGATCGCTTGAACCCTGAGCATGTTGAATTGTCCGCCTTGGGTGATCTGTCCGACACCTGTCGCGACCTTGTGACCAAGCACAAGGAGGTCACAGGCTCGGTTCTGGCCGAGGTGCTTTTGGCCGACTGGGCTGATAAGTCTAGGCATTTCAAAGTTGTGGCACCGAAGGGTGCACGCCGGCGAAGCCAAGTGGGTGACCGCGCAGTCGGTTGACCTTTTTTCGCCTGCCGATGGTCTTCAAGGAAACCGGCCTTACCGACTGGCTAAAGGACACCGGCTGGTTCGCCGT
>JBCCBY010000026.1:0-17211 GCA_039033795.1 Pseudomonadota bacterium
ATCCTCCAAAATAGCCCGAAGGACAGCGTCCTGGCCAACCACCTCGTCGCGACCGGCAATCAGTGTAAGCCCCAGATCCTCTTTGAACGGAAAGAGCATGTCAGCGCGCTTATCGTCAACCACGATCAACTTGGTTTCTGCGGTCTCAACACCGTATCGAAGCTCTTCGCCCTGCCACCACGAATTGAGCGGAACGACGGTGGCGCCCGATGCGACGATGCCGATGAATGCCATGCACCATTCAGGATAGTTGCGCATAGCAATCGCGACATTGTCCCCCGGACCTATGCCTTTGCTGTTTAGCCAATTGGCAAAGCGCATGCTCCGTGTCCAGACTTCTGCCGTTGTGTAACGCTCTTCTCCGTAGACAATCAACGTCGACGAGGCGAACTCCACCGTCTTCGATGCGAGCACGTCGCGAAGCGACATCTCCGAAAGGGCGAAGACCCGATCATAATGCACACCGCGGATCTCTTTGGGGACGACTGCAAACGGGCCACCTTCAGACACGATTTGCTCGACGGCTTCATGCAATTCCTCAACGGAAATAGGTTCAATATCGGTGACTGCAGTCAATGTCGTCCTCCATTTAAGCACTTTTTCTATGTCTTTCGACGTTTGTAGCCTGAGATTGGGCGAGAGCAATGGCGCGAGCTGCCAAGGAGTTTTGCAGCCTTTGCAATCCGCAAGAGACCCAGCTATCCGCCGGGGCCGCACCCCATCAGGAGAACGCTCGTGCCCCATGTTTCGCCGCTGCTCAATGTCATGATCAGTGCCGCCCGTGACGCAGCAAAGCACCTGCGGCGCGACTACTACGAACTCGAAAACCTTCAGGTGATGCGCAAAGGAGCGGCCGACTTTGTCACCAAGGCCGACCTCGCTGCGGAGGAATCGATCCGCTATTCCCTGACAAAAGCACGCCCAAAGTTTGGGCTTATCATGGAGGAAAGCGGCGAAGTTGAAGGGTCTGACAACTCCAATCGGTTCATCGTCGACCCACTCGATGGGACCACGAACTTTATGCATGGGATGCCGCAGTTTTGCATTTCGATCGGCCTCGAGCGCGACCGTGAACCCTTCGCGGGAGTGATCTACGCTCCAGTCTTGGATGAACTCTATTATGCAGAAAAAGGGTTTGGTGCTTTTTTGAACGACACGCGGCTTCGGGTCTCCGGCCGCGAAGATATGTCCGAGGCGTTGGTTGGTTGCGGCTTTCCTTTCAAGGGACGGGCGGGACGACAAGAGAGCCTTGAGGAAGCGGATCGCGTCCTCTCAGAGACCGCCGGTGTGCGGCGCTTTGGCTCGGCCGCCTACGATCTATGCATGACAGCGTCGGGTAAGTTGGACGGCTATTGGGAGCGCGGTCTCAACCCATGGGATATCACCGCGGGGATCATTTTGGTGCGAGAAGCTGGCGGCGAAGTCTCCACCATCGATGAAAAAGCTGGCAGACCGCATCTTGAAGGACAGCTGTTGGCCTCCAACCATGTGCTACACGGACAGCTGAGAAAAGCACTTTTGGGCTAGGCCAAGGTGGGCCTTTGTCGTCAACACTGAGCACTGAGCGTTTTTTTGGGAGAGTTTCATGGCCGGAGCAGCATTCAACGTTCGCGAAGAAGGACGCGGAAGCCGCCTCCAAGACTATTGGCCCTTGATCGCATTGATCGGCGTGTCAGCACTGGGCGGGTTCGCAATCGCTGCAGGGTATGAGGCGCTCACGATGCGGAGCTTCATGCATGCGTTTATGGGCGTCTTTTTGTGCTTCTTTGCGCTTTTGAAGATCTTCAATCCCGTGGCGTTTAAACGCGGCTTCACCATGTACGATCTTCTCGCTCGCCGTGTGAAACGATATGCTTTCGTCTACCCCTTTCTCGAACTCGGCCTCGGGCTCGCTTATTTGAGTTTTTGGAACCCGGTCGCGACCTACACGGCAACGATCGCTCTTTTCAGCTTTGGAACCTTGGGTGTCATCAGTGCGTTACGGAGGGGTCTTGACATCGACTGTCCCTGCATGGGATCGATCCTCAGTGTACCTCTTTCGACAGTGACGCTAACGGAGGACCTTGCGATGGTGGTGATGGCCGCCATCCTCTTGTCAGCGGCCTGAGCCTATAAATGATTTTTCAGATCACGGATAAAATCATGCGCCTCGCGTGGGCTCATCTCATCGGGGTCAACACTGTCTAGCATTGTCCGCACCGGATCGTCCGTCTTGCTTGTTTCCGAAGACGGCGAGGAGAACAGCGGAAGATCGGCCACCAAACCGCCCACCGGCGCTTGCGCCTCCAAAAGCCCAAGCAGCTGACCTGCGCGCTCGACCACGGAGTCTGGTAGGCCAGCCAACCGCGCGACCGCGACGCCGTAGGACCGGTCCGCCGCCCCCGGCTTCACTTCATGCAAGAACACAACCCTACCACGCCACTCACGAACCGCCATCGCCACCGCGTGGAGTCGGGGCAGCTCTTCAGCAAGCCGGGTGAGTTCGTGGTAATGGGTGGCAAAAAGCCCCCGGCAGCGGCTCACCTTGTGAAGATGCTCGAGCGTCGCCCAAGCGATCGACAGCCCATCATAGGTCGCCGTGCCTCGGCCCACTTCGTCGAGCACCACAAGACTTCGATCAGTGGCCTGATGGAGGATCGCTGCGGTCTCGATCATCTCGACCATGAAGGTCGAGCGCCCGCGCGCGAGATCATCAGCAGCCCCCACCCGGCTGAAGAGCCGGTCCACGACGCCGATCTCCGCTTTTGCGGCAGGGACATAACTGCCCGCTTGCGCCATGACCGTCAAAAGCGCGTTTTGCCGAAGAAAGGTCGACTTACCCGCCATGTTGGGGCCAGTGACCAAAAGGAGTTGAGCCTCCAAACCATCGGACAGCTGGCAGTCATTGGGGACAAAGGGTTGCCCGGCTGATCGCTGGGCCGCCTCGACCACGGGATGGCGTCCGCCCGTAATGGCAAAACTCCGAGAGCTGTCCATCATAGGGCGGACATAGTCGAACGTGTCAGCAAGCTCGGCGAACGCTGCCAAAACGTCCAGCACCGCCATATCGTCCGATAACTGGAGAAGGTCATCGCGCACCGACGTCGCTTGCGCGACCAGCGCCTCAAAAAGCGCGTTTTCGCGCGCCATGGCGATGCCTTCGGCCTCGACCACGTCTTGGTTCAGGGCGTCCAGTTCGCCCGTTGTGAACCGAACCGCTGAGGTCAGTGTCCGGCGTTGAGAAAAACCTTCGATTTTGGAGAGCACCTCAGCGGCGGCTTTACCCACTTCGACGCAATACCCAAGCGCCTTATCATGCTTGATACGGAGGGTTTTGATCTCTGTCTTTGTACGGTAACGCGCCTCAGTCTCTGCAAACAGCCGTTTAGCGCCCGTCTGCAGCTCCGTCGCGCGATCGAGCTCGGCATCATACCCTGGCGCAATAAAACCGCCATCGATCCGGCGCGTCGGCAGCTCATCGGCCAGTGCCGCCGTGTACTCCCCATAAAGCTTGTTGAGATCTTCTGGCATCGCCTCGGACCAGGACGCCAACAACGGCGGCAAAGGCCCAGCTTGATCCAGCAGGGATCGGGCTTTGTTGGCCACGCCCAGTGCCTCGCGAATCGCTCCGAGATCTGAGGGAGCGCCGCGGTCCAGGCTTACCCTTCCCATCGCCCGCGCCAGATCGGGTGCTTTTTTCAAAAGCGCACGCACGTCATCGCGCAAGGCATGGTTCGCCAAAAAGAACGAGAGAACATCGTGGCGGGCCCCGATCGCGTCAGGCTCTAAGAGCGGGGCCGCTATCCAACCGCGCAACAAGCGCCCCCCACCCGCGCTCACCGTTTTGTCGATGGCCGCGAGGAGTGAGCCTGTGCGCTGGCCCCCCTGCCCTTCGGTCAGCTCCAGGGAACGCCGGGTGGCCTCGTCGATCGCCATCGTCTCTCGTGCGGCGCCCACCTGAGGCGGCCTGAGCGCTGGCCGTCCTCCCATCTGCGTCAGCTCGAGATAAGCGAGCAGGCCGCCAAGTGCCCTTTGCATCAGCGCGTCGGATACTCCTAGTCCAGCGGGCTCTGATGTTCCGTAGGCGTCATTGATACGCGCGATGCTGGCCTGTTCCGAAAAACACCGAGCGTCGCTTTCGCTTCGCCGCACGCCATGTGCTGCGTCCACAATCGAGCCTTCGGGGATCACCAACTCTTTAACGGTGAGGGGGGCCAAGAGATCACCCACTGCACTGGCCGCGCCAAGATCCACGGTCACCTCACCGGTCGACAAATCCGTCGCGGCGACCGCCACACGTTCGCCCTCTAAAAGGACAGCAGCGAGATGGTTGGGCGATCCCGGCTCAAGAAGAGCATCCTCGGTTAGCGTACCGGGCGTCACGATACGGACGATATCCCGCTCAACAACGCTCTTGCTTCCACGTTTCTTGGCCTCAGCGGCATCCTCCGTCTGCTCACCAATGGCAACAGTGAAACCTTGGCGAACGAGCTTGGCCAGATACGCGTCTCTTGCATGCACCGGGACGCCGCACATGGGCACGTCCTCACCCTGATGGTGACCCCTTTTGGTCAGCGTGATGTTCAGCGCCGCCGCCGCCTTTTCCGCATCGGAAAAAAAGAGCTCGTAAAAATCACCCATGCGGTAAAAAAGAAGAGCGTCACCGGCTTTGTCTTTAAGGCGATGGTATTGCGCCATCATTGGGGTCAGTTTTGCCGCCACCTGAGGAGGGTGCTCTGCCTTCGCGTTCATCAGCAAACTCCTCTGTCGTCGCTCTCACGCGCAAACGGGAAACGATTGCGCCCTTTCGCCTGGCGTCGGGACGGGACGTGCCGATCAAGCTTCGCCGCCATCAACGCGCGCGGCGCTTTGTTCTAAGGGTTTCGGGAGGCGCAATCCATCTCACGATTCCCACAAGGGCACGGCAAGCGACTGCGCTCAACTGGCTTGAACAGCAACGCGCTTTTGTCGAGGACGCGTTGAAGGGCGTTCCGGCGTTGGTGCCCTTTGACGTTGGGGTGGAGCTGCCCCTTCTCGGCCGGACACGAAAAATTGTGACCGGCGGCCCCCGCGGAGGCGCTTTGCGCGACGACGCGATCGCGCTTCACCCATCTGATCCCAAGCTTGTCGCGGCTGCCACAGAAAGGCTGGTCAGGCGAGCACTGCTTGAGGAATGTGAGCAGCAGATCGCGTGGTGCTGGCGGGCACTTGATGTCGCGAGTGCTCCGGTCAGTGTCCGTCAAATGCGGCAGCGCTGGGGCAGTTGCGCCGCCAATGGCAGCACGACCTTCAATTGGCGGCTCGCCTTCGCGCCGCCGGCGGTTTTGTCCTATGTTGTCGCGCATGAAGCGGCCCACCGGATTGAAATGAACCATGGGCCCAAGTTTTGGGCGTTGGTCGAGACGATTTACCCAGACTTTGAATCCTCGAGCCGTTGGTTGAGAGACCATGGTGAGACGCTGTTCGTCTACGGCGCTGGATGAATCGCTCGCACAAAAAAGCCGACCCGAAGGCCGGCTTTTCTTTGATCAAGCGATCAATGCTTAGAAGTCGAATTCAACTTCTGTCCGGCGGTTGAGCGGCTCTGCCACACCGTCGCCGGTCGATTTTGCGGGCGACGTCTCACCGAGGGCGCGCACCGAAATCTTCGATCCATCGACACCGTAAGACACAAGCGAGTCGCGAACGACCTTCGCGCGGCGTTGCGACAAGCCGCGGTTGTATTGCGCGCTACCGGCGGTGTCCGTGTTACCGATCACCACCACACTGATGAGATCAACATCTTGCGATTGACGCGCGCGGCGAGCGATCGCCGATTTGGCCCGTTCGGTCAGGACGGCCGAGTCGTACTCGAAGTAGACCACAAGCGACAGCTCTTCGGGGGTCAACGCTTCGTCATCAGATGCCATCGGGCAAGGCGCGTTCAGCGCCACCACGGTGCCGTCAACACAGGTCTTCATCGCTGGAGCCGCGGTGCTGACCGGACGTTCGGTCTTGGTGCCGCCACCGAAATTATAACGAAGCCCTGCGGTGAATTCGTGGGCGTTGTACTCACCCGACAACGATGTGGTGGCTGCGTTAAATGCACCTTCCATGTCGTATTCGCCGGTTTGCAGGTAGCGATAACCAAGCGCGAGGGCGAGGTTGCGGGCCATGTCGATGGTCACGCCAGCCATGCCTTGAACTGCCGTGACATAGTCGCTGTCATCAAGGTCAATGCTGTTGAAGGATGGCCCCAGAACAGCAACATCGGACTCATTGTCCATGTCGAGGCTAACCCGGGCAAAGCCGATACCGCCGCCAAGATAAGGCGTGACGCGGCCCGAGAAGCCAAGCGGAACGTCTTTGTACACATTAAT
Organism: Pseudomonadota bacterium; assembly: GCA_039033795.1. Lineage (GTDB taxonomy): Bacteria > Pseudomonadota > Alphaproteobacteria > Caulobacterales > Parvularculaceae > Parvularcula. The sequence continues at coordinate 6,339 of JBCCBY010000026.1, forward strand.
CATGCCGGTCAGGACATTGGCCTCACCAAAGTCTGGTCCAGCTGCGAAAATCGCGCTCCCTGCTTCGGTCGGCAGTGAATCGATGCCTTGCCCGCGGCGCGCAATTTCAATCTCGCTGCGGAGGTTTCCGGGGAAGTACTTACCGACCGCCCCATAAACCCCAAAACCTTCGTCGACTTCGAGTTCAGAGTCGAAAGCCTCCGATGGACCAAGTCCCTCGCTCTCAAAGTCTTTCACACCCCAATCCATGGTCCAGCTGATCCCCAGCTCGCCATAATACCCGGTGTTTTCTGATTGCGCCGAAGCCGAACCAAGCGCGAGTGCGCTCACAGCTGCGATCAATGCAAAGCGGTTGTGCATCTCGTAACCCTCCAAATGAATCCCGTGCGCCACCATCGCGTCGTGAGCTTATGCAAAAAAATCGGACAAAATGGAAGGTCTTGTTAGCGGACGGTTAACCCAAAAATCAGTCGAACACCCGTCTAAGCTGTGACAAATCGGCACCACTCTTAAAGAGAAAGCTCAAGTGTTGGCTGTGCTTCACTGAGAGACGCACGAAGTTTCCCAATCGCCTGCTTTTCAATTTGCCGAACGCGCTCTTTTGAAAGGCCAAGATCAACGCCGATCTGTGACAGCGTCACCCGGTCTTCGCCGAAAAAGCGCTGATCAATGATACGGCGCTCTCGGTCCGTCAGTGATTTCATGGCTTCACCCAGCCACAGACGGCGCTTTTGAAGATCAATCTCATCCTCTGCCGACTCGTCCGGACGCGCCCGATCATCAGGGATCATCTCTTGGCGTTCGGTGTCACCATCATCGCTGACCGTCGCGTTCAACGACATATCCCGGCGGCCAAGGCGCGCCGTCATGAACTCGATATCGTCGCCCGTGACATTGAACTTCTCGGCGACTTTCTCCCGGGCCACGGGGCCCGAGCTATCGACCTCTTCAATCATCGCGCGAATGCGGGAGAGGTTAAAAAAGATCGTCTTGTGGGCTGATTTCGAACCAATTCGGACGATCGACCAGTTGCGCAGCACGTAATCCTGCATCGAGGCCCGGATCCACCATCCCGCATAGGTGCAAAAACGCACCTCGCGATCACAGTCGAAGCGCTTTGCTGCCTCAAGAAGGCCAATAGCCCCCTCTTGAATAAGGTCGCCCAGCGGCAGCCCGTAACCCCGGAACTTGATGGCTGTGGAGACTGCCATGCGCATATGCGCTTCGGTCAACTCCGCCAAGGCGCTCTCATCGCCCTTCTCGCACCACGCGAATGTCAGCTCCTTTTCCCGTTCGATCGACAGGATCGGCGCTGACATAGAACGCCTGATGGTGTCGCGCACATAATCTCGCCCGGCGGTGTCCTGCAGCATGCCCCTCTGTCCTCCAATGGAAAAGAGTGTTCGATGCACCAACGCCTGACAGCCCAGAGGGTTCCACGGGATCGGTGTTTTTTTCCTCGCCCTACCCGTGTGCGGTGCTGACGCGCCCACCGCGGGAACTATGTGCCCGCAAGAAACCCGAACCGAGCGGAGTTGTGTGATGAAAATCGGCGTGCCCAAAGAGATCAAAACGCGAGAATTTCGGGTGGGAATGACCCCCGCCAGCGTTGAAGAAGCAACGCGGCTCGGACACGAAGTGGTGGTTGAAACCGATGCTGGTGCCGGCATTGACCTCACCAACGATGATTACGAGGCCGCCGGCGCCACCATCGTTGCCGCGGCTTCAGAGGCCTTTGATGCGGATCTCGTGGTCAAAGTGAAGGAGCCGCAGCTGCCTGAATGCGCCATGCTTTCCAAGGGTCAGACGCTCTTCACCTATCTTCACCTCGCCGCCGACAAACCCCAGGCCGAAGCGCTGATGGCATCGGGTTGCACCGCCATTGCCTATGAGACCGTGACCGGTGAACGCGGCCTACCACTGCTGCGCCCCATGTCCGAGGTCGCCGGCCGGATGTCGGTCCAGGTGGGCGCGTGGGCGCTTGAGAAAAGCCAAGGTGGACGCGGCGTGCTCCTGGGCGGTGTGCCCGGCGTTGCCGCGGGTAAGGTCGTGATCCTGGGCGGCGGTGTGTCTGGGTTCAACGCCGCGCAGATGGCGGTGGGTCTTCACGCTGAGGTCACCCTCTTTGACCGCTCGCTGGCGCGCCTTGAAGAGCTTGATGCGCTGTTCAAGAACGAGGTGCAGACGGTCTATTCAACGCCAAACGCGGTGCGTGAAGCGGTGCGGCAGGCGGATCTCGTCATCGGCGCTGTGCTCGTCCCAGGCGCCGCAGCCCCGAAACTTGTGACCCGCGATATGCTGGGTGAGATGAAGCCCGGCTCGGTCTTGGTGGATATCGCGATTGATCAAGGCGGCTGCTTTGAGACGTCCAAAGCAACGAGCCATGACGATCCAATTTTTGTGGTCGACGACATCGTCCACTATTGCGTGGCCAACATGCCCGGTGCGGTGCCGCGCACGTCGACCTTTGCGCTCAACAACGCAACTCTTCCGCATACGGTTAACATAGCCCAAAACGGCGCCTTGGAAGCGATGCAGCGTGATCCGCACCTTCTCGCCGGGCTCAACGTGATGAATGGAAAAATCACCTACCAAGCGGTCGCCGACGATCTCGACCTGCCCTACGCGCCCGCGGAGAGCTTTCTTTAAAGCCGTTTCTATGCAGAGGTTTTGAGCCGTCCCTGGTTGCCGCGACGAGCGAAGCCAGCGGCGATCACGACCGGCGCAAAAAGAGCAAGAGCCCCAGGGAGCGGAACAACCGAGATGTCGGTAACGGCACCTGAGGCTGTTCCGTTTCGCGTTGCGGTCAAGACGGGTCCAACAATGGTCTCGCTGAAATTCAGGCGGAGGCTCGTAAAGTTCGCGTCATCAATCGGCCAATCAAGGGGATCAAGTTCGTTGGTCGCGATCTCTCCAAGATCAAAGCCGAAGGACAGATCGACGCTCGACAACGCCACCGGAACGTCATCACAAGCCACGCTTCCACTGCCAGCAGCCGCGCTGATGACCACCTGATCGGATGACAATGATCCAATCTGAACATCACCCGCACCGAGATCGACCGAACACAACGCATTCGTCACCTTAAAGCTCGTCACTGCTGGAAAAAGGCCAGCGTTCGCGCCGCTATCGGTGTCCGCCACGTCGGTATCGAGCACCACCTCGAACGAGAAAAGCTTCTCGCTTGGTTCGTCGAAAGGGTTGGCGATCAGGATGCCCTGGCCATTGCTGAGCTGTCCACTGAACCCGCTTGTGGTGAACGCACCCGATCCGACAATGGTCACCTCGGCCGCCATCGCGTGGATAGGCAAAAAGGCAAATGCTATAGCAGCAGCAATATATTTTTTCATGGTGGGGATCCCCTCATGATGATGGTTAACGCGCCAAGGAAAGTCACTCAAGCCTTCGGACAACGGCCCATCCCAAGAGGGCTTTTGACCCACCCAACAACCAGGTCTAGGGGCCCCTCATGGCAGCAACAGATTTCGAAGGCGTGCTCTCCTTGATTGATGGGCGAGGAGACGTGATGACCGACCGGACCATGCACTGGTCCGCCATTAATTCTGGCACGACCAATTTGGACGGGCTTGCCGCCATGGCCGACGAGGTGACATCCGCGTTCACTGAAGCCGGATTTGAAGCCGAGCGGGTTCCTCCCGACCCGTTCACCGAAATCGATGACAAAGGGGCCGTCATCGACGTGGTGCGCGGCGAGGCCTGCGTTTTTCGCGCCAACAAGACTGCCAACCGCCGGATCCTTATGGCGGGCCATCTGGATACGGTCTTTCCGCAGGCTTCGCACTTTCAAACACCGGTGATGCGCGAGGATGGCAGCCTGCACGGCCCTGGTGTCGCCGATATGAAGGGCGGCATTTGTGTCATGCTCGAGGCAGCACGCGCGTTTCTTGCCTCGCCTTTGTCGAGCAATGTGGGCCTCGATGTTGTGCTCAATGCGGACGAAGAAACAGGAAGCCATGCCTCCGCCGCCCTGCTCGCCAAAATGGCGAGGGAAGCGGATATCGGCCTTGTTTATGAACCCGCTTTACCCGATGGCACCTTGGCGGGCGCCCGCGCAGGCTCGGGCCACTACACATTCGTTGTCAAAGGCCTTGCAGCCCATGCTGGCCGCGAGTTCGACAAGGGCAAAAACGCAATCCTTGGTGCTGCGCGGTTGATGCTCGCCGTCGATGAGCTCAACGGCGTGCGCGATGGCGCCACCATCAATATGGGCGTCATCGAAGGCGGGGTCGCCACCAATGTTGTGCCGGATCGCTGCGTCGTTCGCATCAATATCCGTGCACGGCGGACCGAAGACCTGCGCTGGGTCGATGATGAGATCCGCCGTGTGCACCGGGAAACTGATCTGGGAGAGGGAATGGAGGCAGACCTCCATGGCGGTATCCACCGACCGGTGAAGACCATGGAAGGCGGCACCGCGGCGCTTTTTGACCTCGTCAAAAAAGCGGGCATGGACCTCGGGATTGGGATTGATTGGAAGCCGACCGGGGGATGTTGCGATGGCAACAATCTGGCCGAGGCAGGCCTTCCCAATGTCGACACGCTCGGTGTGGTCGGCGGGAAAATTCACTCAGACCAAGAATACGCCCTGCCTGAGAGCTTTGAACCACGCGCCAAGCTTTCGCTTTTGATCATGTTGCTGCTCGCCAGCGGCCAGGCACCCTGGCCCCAGCGTTTGGACGTGAACAACCCATGATGATTGTCCGCCTCGCGACCCCTGAGGACCTTCACGGCCTTCAAGCACTCGCTGATTCAGCCGACACCGGCATGACCACCGTGCCGACCGCCTCGGATACGATCCTGTCCCGGATCGAAAAAAGTATCGCCGCCACCGCAGGGACAGGCAAAGCCCGCGCCGAAGACACATTCTTTTTCGTCACCGAGAAAGATGGTGTGATCATCGGTATGTCAACGATCTTCCCCGCCTTGGGTGAAGATCGGCCGTTTTATAGCTACCGCATCAGCCATATCGCCAAGTCCGCGCCTGAACTTGATATCGAGGCGAAATCCGAGATTCTTATTCTGTGTAACGACTTTCATGGTTATGATGAAATTGCGACGCTGCTTGTCTCCGATCAAGCGCGCGGTAGCGGCGCAGGGCGGCTTACATCGCTTGCGCGCTTTATGTTCATGAAGTCGATCGAAGAGCGCTTGTCGGGAAAGGTGATGGCCGAGATCCGAGGGCGTTTCCGGGACGATGGGTCTTGCCCCTTTTGGGACGCGATCGCCTCCAAGTTCTTCAACATGAGTTTCGATGAAGCGGACCGGCGATCGGCCCATGATTTTCGCTTCATCGCCGATTTGATGCCGAAATTTCCTATCTACACGGAATTCTTACCGCAGGACGTTCGAGAAAACCTGGGCACACCGCATCACCTCTCGGCCACCGCCAAGAAAATGCTCGAGCAAGAAGGGTTCGAGTTCAGCCGGTGTATCGATATTTTTGATGGCGGACCCAGCATCGAAGCGCCGCTCTCGCGAATCCGCACCGTGGCCATGGCCGAGACCGCGGAGACCAGGATCGATGACCAAGCCCGCGCCGACCATGGAGAGCGCTGGCTCGCCGCAAACCCTGCCGTGGGCAGGTTCTGCGCCACTGTTCTTCACCGGGGACCACAGGACGGCCGTCAATCACTGACCACCGAAGAAGCCAAGGGCCTCGGCCTTGATCCGGGAGAGCCTGTCTTGGTCTCACCCATGCGTACACAGAAGGGGTGATGGCATGACAGATCTCTTGCAATTGATTGGCGGGCAGTGGCGCCAGGGCAGCGGTCCACTTTTGGTCTCGACCTCCCCCGCCGACGACACGGACATTGCCCGCGGTCACGCAGCAGGGAGCCAGGACGTTGCAGATGCCGTTCGTGCCGCGACCAAAGCTGCGCCAAGCTGGCGCCGCACCTCGTTTGAGGAGCGCAAAGCGCTCGTGGAACGCTTCGCCGCGATCGCGGCTGATCGGAAAGAGGACATGGCGAGCTTGATCTCCAAGGAGACAGGCAAGGCGACATGGGACGCCCTCACCGAAGCGGGCGCGATCGCAGGCAAGGCGGGCTTGGCGCTGCGCTCCTATGACGAGCGCACCCCCACCCAGGAGCAAGAGCAAGGGCGGTTGACGCTCCGTCTCACCCATAAACCCCATGGCGTGATGGTGGTGATTGGGCCGTTTAACTTCCCCGGTCACCTGCCGAATGGTCAGATCATTCCCTCGCTGTTGGCGGGGAACACGGTGGTTTTCAAACCATCCGAGCAAACCCCTGCTGTGGGCGCATTGATGGCGCAATGGTGGAAAGAGGCAGGCATCCCCGATGGTGTTCTGAACATGGTCCATGGTGACCGTCAGATTGCTGAGGGCCTCATCAAGAGCCCAGGCATCGCGGGCGTGCTCTTCACCGGCGGGATTCAAGCGGGGCGCGCCATCCACGCGTTGATGGCAGGCCGCCCTGACGTGATCGTGGCGCTTGAGCTTGGCGGCAACAACCCCATCGTCGCCTGGGACGTGGCCAATGTCGACGATGCCGCTCAAATCATCATTCGCTCTGCCTACATCACAACAGGCCAACGCTGCACCTGCGCGCGCCGTTTGATCATTGAAGATAGCCCAGAGGGTCAAAAGCTGATTGATGCCGTGCAAGCCCTCATCCCGCGCCTGCGCGTTGGCCCACCCGAAGCAGAGCCTGAGCCCTTTATGGGACCTTTGATCAGCGCGGCCAGCGCCGAGCGCGCGCTCAACGCGCAGCAACACTTGATCGATGACGGTGCCCATCCCCTCACCCTGATGGCCCAAGCCGAGGCTGGCGCGGCTTTCGTCACGCCTGGTCTTCTCGACGTGACCGATATGTCGAATGATCCTGATGAGGAGGTTTTTGCCCCCCTTCTCAAAGTTATCCGTGTCAAAACGTTTGATGACGCAATCGAAACGGCGAACGACACACAGTTCGGCCTGGCAGCCAGCCTTTTGTCGGACAGCGAGGAGCTATGGCAACGCTTTGATACCGAGATCATCGCTGGCATCGTAAACTGGAACCGGCAAACCACGGGTGCATCGGGGTCGCTGCCGTTTGGAGGGCCAGGGCTATCGGGCAATCACCGGCCTGCTGGTTCCTATGCTGCTGATTTTTGCGCTTGGCCGATGGCCAGCATGCTTGCGTCGGGACCGCTCGCCGATGATCAGCCGGTGAAAGGGCTCAAGGAATGACGGCCCGCGAGGTCAATTTTGACGGACTTGTCGGACCAACGCATAATTATGGCGGCCTCTCCTTAGGCAATGTCGCCTCGATGCAGTCCACGGAGACACCGTCCAACCCGCGTGAGGCGGCGCTTCAAGGCCTTCAAAAAATGCGGGAGCTGATCAAACGCGGCTTCACCCAAGGGTTTTTCCCGCCCCACGATCGTCCGCATATCGACGCCCTGCGCCAATTCGGCTTCACCGGCTCCGATGAAGCGGTGGTGCAGGCTGCGGGGACAAGCGCGCCTTTGCTGCTTCGAAACTGCGCCTCGGCTTCGGCGATGTGGACGGCGAACGCCGCCACCGTCGCCCCTCGCACCGACACAGCGGACGGCAAGACCCACTTCACCCCCGCCAATCTGCGCGCGATGTTTCATCGGTCCCTCGAAGCACCGTTCACAGAACGGATGCTGCGCACCGCTTTTCCTGGTGAGCGCTTTGTTGTGCATGGCGCCGTTCTCGCCGGTGGCCATATGGGCGACGAAGGTGCCGCCAATCATGGGCGGCTTTGTGCCGAACACGGCGCGAAGGGCCTTCACCTTTACACCTACGGGCGCGAAGCATTTGCTCGGGACTGGCAGGGAAAGTTCCCAGCGCGCCAAGCGCTCGAGGCGAGCCGCGCGATCGCCGCGCAGCAAGGCATTGATGAGACCCAATCCGTCTTTATGCGGCAAAAATTCGAGGCCATCGATGCCGGCGTCTTCCACAATGACGTGGTGGCCGTCGCCAATGGACAGGCGCTCCTCTATCATCAGCATGCCTATGACAACACGGAGGCAAGCCTTGACGAGATAAGGCGGAAAGCGGAGCCCTTGGGCTTTGAACCCGTCTTGATCGAAGTGCCCGACGACGAGGTCTCCCTCCAAGACGCCGTCAGATCGTATCTTTTTAACTCCCAGCTTCTCAGCAAAGATGATGGCTCGATGCTGCTTCTCTTGCCGGTGGAGGCCGAGGAGAACCCGCGGGCCAAGGCGTGGTGCGACACCATGGTTAACAGCAACAGCCCGATCGCCGACACTGTTTTCATGGACCTCCGCCAATCGATGAAAAACGGAGGTGGTCCAGCGTGTCTTCGTCTCCGCGTGGTCCTCGACACAGACGATCTTAACGCGATGCATCCCGGTTTTCTTTTAAATGAGGAAAAAATAAGCGCGCTCGAGACATGGGTGAAGACGCACTACCGCGATCGCCTCCGCGCTGCTGATCTGGCGGATCCCCAGTTGTTACGCGAGGTTCGTGCGGCACTGGACGCCCTCACGGGCCTTATGGGAACCCCTGGGCTGTACGGTTTTCAGCGGTAACGAAACTTGCCGAAACAGGTGACGGCCTGCGCAAAGCGCCGTAACGATAAGATTCTGTTCAACGACTCGAGGGCCCGCGTGACCACTGATCGCAGCCAGACCGTTTCCGCACAGCAGCCCGCCGCTGCCGCGCGCGCGCACGGGCTGACCCTTGCCATCATCCTCACCCTCGTCTTGGCGGTTGGATTGTTGGTGTTCGGCGGCGTCCGCGAGCTTCGCAATCGCGAAGCAGGCGCTGCGGAGGACGCTCGGGTGGCTGCGGTGCTGATCGGCGAAGCGGTGCAGGCCGAAGGTCCGCTGACGATCATTCCCGGTGATACTTCTGAAAAACGTGTAAGGATGATCCTTCGGCGGTACGCGCCTGAAGGTGGCGCCGCCTATTTGCTCACCGGCATGGGCCGCACACCGATTGGCGAGGGGCAAACCGCCGATATGCCATTTGATCGCGGTTGGCTCGATGGCCAGCCGACACAAGGGATCCGGGTGACATCGCGTGCGTTGCCCGCTGGTGAGACCGTGATCACCGCCGCACCGGCAGCACCGCTTTTGTCTGCTTTGCTTCCCTATGCAGCGATGGGCTTTGTTCTGATCTTAGGCGCCTCGTTGCTCTTGCGGCGGGTTCAAACCTTTGCAGACGAAGCCATCCGCTTGCAGCGCGAGCGCAACACCTTCGCATTCCGTCAGCGCGCAATGGATGATGCGGGGATGAGCATATGGACCGTTCGCGGCGATCAATTGAAGCTCCCTGCCAGTCTTCGTGCGCTGCTTGGCTACCCTGCCAAGGATGTGTTCGTGCCATTGGGTGATGCAGAATCGCTGTTTGTCCGAGCCGACCAACTTCGTGCCATCGCCTTTTTCCGGGCAGGAACACAAGACAGCGAAGTAACCATTTTGATGCAAAGTCAAGATGGTGAGCCAAAGCCGATCTACTTTCGTACGCTCAGTGCGGGAATGGATCAATGGGGCGTTTGCCATGAGGTGAATGGGCAGGCCGCTGAAGAACGAAGCAGCCGCGACCTTGCCAGACAGTTCCACGAAACCCTGGAGGCGATCCCGCAGGCCTTTCTTCACTGGGACGCGGAGACCCGTTTGGTCGCGTGGAACGAACGGTTTTGTCAGCTCTTCGATGTTCCGTCGCTGCAACTTCGTCCGGGTATGTGCCTTTCTGAGATGGCCAGTCTATGCGGAAGCAATGAGCGCTACCTGCACCGATATTTCACGCCGCCTTCGGTTTTGCGGGAGGAAGAAGAGGCCGTCTTTCCGAACGATCGATGCCTGAAAATCATTCGAAAACCGACGATCGGTAATGGGTGGGTTTGCATTGGCCACGACATCACCGAAGCAAAAATTGAAACAGACGTGCGTGCCCGCAAAGAGCGCGAACTTCAGATGACCGTTGATATTCTCGAACAATCACGCCGTGATCTTTCAGAGGCCAACGAACGCTATGGCATCGAAAAGCAGCGGGCGGAGGATGCCAATCGCGCCAAGTCGGAGTTTCTTGCCAATATCAGTCACGAACTTCGGACACCGCTCAATGCCATCAATGGCTTTTCTGCATTGATGCAGTCGGAGCTTTACGGACCGATTGGTCACGAAAAATATCAAGAGTACGTCTCCGATATTTTGGGGTCAGGCCAACACCTTCTCGCTTTGATTGATGACATCCTTGATCTTTCCAAGGTCGAGGCCGGCAAGATGGAGCTTAAGCTTCATCAGTTTGACCTCGAAAAAATACTCGAAGAAAGCGCTCGGGTGGTGGAGACACAGGCGCGCGCCGGTGATATCAATCTTCATGTGGCGATCGATAATGTGCCCGTCGCCTTTGGTGATCAGCGTGCGGTCAAACAGGTACTGCTCAATCTTCTCAGCAACGCCGTGAAATTCACACCGGCGGGTGGGCGTATCACGATGACAGCTGTGGCGGATTTAGAGAGCGTGACGATCCTTGTTGCTGACACAGGTGAAGGTCTGCCTGAAGAGGATCTTCAACGGCTTGGCACACCGTTTTTAACCCTAGGAAGCGCGCAAAAAACCGACAAACGCGGTACAGGGTTGGGCCTTGCACTGTCAAAGTCTTTGCTTGAAGCGCAGGATGGTATTTTGTGTATGGCCAGTGAGGTTGGGCGGGGTACAGTCGCTGCGGTCACCCTTCCCCGGCGCCGCGGCGTCACGGTGACCTTGCCGGAACTTCTTGACGGCCATGTTTTCGTTTTGACCCAACCGGGATCACAGGCAGACGAAGCGGGCGACGAGCGTTTTCCTTTCGCCGCTGAGTGATCAACTCTCCGTGTCAATAGCTTTTGATTCAATCTGCCCAGGGAGCCCACCC
>JBCCBY010000027.1:0-17044 GCA_039033795.1 Pseudomonadota bacterium
AGGAATTGGAGGAGAACGTCGGCCAAGAGGTCACCCAAGTTTTTGACCCAGGTGCCCGTATATCAGAAGAGATCGGACCTCGTTTTTGGCGCTACTTGAGCGAAAGGCTTCCTGGCGAGCCGGTGTCGCTCCGTGTTGCTGAAGGGGCCCCTTTCACCTTTTTTGGAGGATTGGCGGAAGGAGCTCAGTTTGCCGATGATTTTCGAAGCGCGCTCAACCTGCTCTTTGAGAACCGGCGCATCCTCGCTGATCGACTTGATGGCGGGATTGTTGAGGTGGGCGATGAGGTGCATTTGCTGCATCACCACCCGCTCGATCAGCTCGACCAAGGCCGATCGTGCGAATTTGCCTTTGGCATGGGCGCACGTCTTTTGCGGGATATATTGGCATCGCAAATCGATCCCATCCGCATCGAATTTACGCACGCCCCCAACGCATCAGTCGACGACTATGAGAAATTGTTCCGCGCACCAGTATTTTTCGAGCGCGAACAAACAGCGATGGTCTATTCGGCGTCTGACATGTCAGCAACCATCAAACACGCGAATGTCGAGCTGTTCGCGTTTGTGCGGGCACATTTTCGGCGTGAGTTACAAAGGCTGGGCGGGGCCGGTGTGCCCGAGGCTTTGGCGGAACTCAGCCAGTCTATCCTCGAAAATGCGTCCCGCGGCACGTTCGAAGCGGCCGCTATAGCGGCGACCGCTGGTATGAGCCTAAGAACGGCTCAACGGCTGGCGGCGCACCATGGCACATCAGTCAGTGCAATGATTGATGACGTTCGTGCTGCATCTGCCAAAGAGCTCTTAAAAGACACGGACACAGACATCGAGACCATTTCGATGATGCTGAGTTATTCCGATAGCCGAGCGTTCAGGCGGGCTTTTAAGCGATGGACAGGCTTTACACCAACCGCTTATCGGCTTTCCGTGACCGTCTGATGGCCGGAACGGTGTGCCTTCACGCCGCTGCGGTGACGTCAGCTCGGGGTTCTGCTTTGCTCAGCATGGACCGTAGGTCATGGAACCGCAAAGGCTTCATCAGCAGCCCATCGATCCGTACATCGCTGACCTCGTCGGCAATGTCCCGCTCAGAATAGGCAGTCACCAAAATCATGTGGGTTTTTGTGTTGATCCCGTCACCATTTTGAATCGTACGTGCTGCACTGATGCCGTCCACGCGTTCCATCATGACATCAAAGACAAGCACATCAAACGGTATCGTTTGGGCGAGTTCGACCGCCTCGTCCCCGTCGTCGACAATCGTTGCTCTGTGACCCAATCGTTCAAAGAACCGTGTCAAGACAAGTTGGTTCACGCGGTTGTCCTCGGCGACCAAAATACGCAAAGGCCGTTCGAGCTCCTCGCCGCTGTCATCGGGCGTTTCTGCAAGGGTGATCGGTCCGCCGCAGACGGGTGCCGGGAGCGAGATCACGAATGCCGACCCCTGACCAACCTCGCTCTCAACCGCAATAGACCCGTTCATCGCTTCAACCAGCTGTTTGGTAATCGCAAGGCCTAAACCCGTACCTCCATAGCGCCGTTCAATGACCGTTTGGGCCTGACCGAACCGATCGAAGATGACGGGCAGCTTGTCTTCAGGAATACCGATGCCCGTATCTTCGATGGCAATGATCAACGTGTCTTGCTTGTGGTCCAAACGCAGAACGACGCTGCCTTGCTCGGTGAATTTGACCGCATTTCCAACAAGGTTTGAAAGAATTTGCCGAACACGGAGGGCATCAATATTGAGGTAGGGAGGCAGATCGGCTGCCGCCTCAAACCGCAACACCAAACCCTTCGCTGAGGCGGCGGGGGTGAACAATGATGTGACATCCACAAAGGGCTCAGTCGTCCGTGTCGGTGAGGTTTCAATGGACAGCTCGCCAGCTTGCAGTTTCGAAAAATCGAGAATATCATTCAGGATAGCGAGCAAAGAATGCGCGGCGCGGCTCGCCACCTCTAAATCGCGCCGATCGTCTGGAGCCAGATCGCGTTCGAGTATGTCATCGATCATTCCCATCACGCCATTCATCGGAGTGCGGATTTCATGGCTCATATTAGCCAGGAAAGTGGTTTTTGCCTCACTCGCTGAAAGAGCGATTTTGCGGGCTTCCTCAAGGCGCAACGTTGCCCTGGTCATCGCTGATCGAAAAGAACCAGCACACAGATAGCAGGCGAAAGTGGCCATGAGTGAGCCTATTAATGCCGATGGCCAATCGATATACTGACCATTTTCGAAGTACTGGGTGGGCTCATCCACATGATACAGCAGATAACTCGTGATGAAGGTGCCCATGGCCGCAATCGTTGCAACTCTTCCTGCGACGCGTCCGCCGATAAGCGTGACCGACGTGGCGCTGACAATCAGAAAGAGGGCCGGTACGCTGTATAACATTGGTACACTAATCATCAATATGATTTGTAGTGTGCCAAACAGCAAAGCAAAGACGCCGAGAAAGATCTGCTCGCGACGACCGCCTTTTGGCTTTAACCAGGGCGCAACAAAACAAAGCGCCGCGATCACCAAACCGCCAATGATCAAGGATTGGCTAAAACCTGGGATGAATGAGCAGACCAGCGAAACAAGTGTCGCAGCGACGGCCGCGGACAAGCAGGAGGCTGTGAACACGCGATGTTTCGCGCGCTCAAGATGATCCTCACTGCCGGGTTCCTGCTTCCCTCGCATCAGGCTCCACCCATCACCCCTGTTGTGGGAGGGTTAGCAGCTGAAAGTTGCTCGCTGGTTCTAAAGATAGGAACAAATTCAGGTTGTTCTGATGGAGTTACGCAAACATTGCAGCGCCAGGGATCAACGGAGGTTTAGGGGTTTTGATGTAAGTTCTGGGTTCAAGGGGAATTGGCTTACCGTGCACTCGACCTTAGCCCAAAACGATCCGTGGTTTCTCGATCCTGGATCGGTCGTGATCGATAACTTCGAGATTGAAGCCTCGATTGGTCGTGGAGGCATGTCCGAAGTCTACCGTGCGCGTAATCATGCGGGCAAAAGCGTCGCCCTCAAACTTCTTCGGCCTGAGTGTCTGGCGCAGGCTGATCTGCAGGTTCTGCTGCATCAAGAAGCAGAGCTTCGGAAGGTGAACCATCCGGCGATTGTGGAGTACCTGATTTGCCAACAGGCCGAACACCGGGGTCAGAGTTTCATCTTCATTGTCATGGATTATGTCGATGGCCCGACACTGAGGAGCCTGTCGCAAACGATGGGCCCGGTGCCCGCCGACGCGCTCCTCAAATTGGCCCGCCGCATTGGCCAAGGGCTTGTCGCGGTGCATGAGCGGCGCATCTTCCACCGGGACATTTCTCCGGACAACATCGTTCTGCGCCACCACGATCCCAGCGAAGCGGTGTTGATCGATTTCGGTATCGCCTTGAACGAAGCATCGGCTGATGAATCGGTGATCGGCGACCGTTTCGCCGGAAAACTGCGCTACGCCGCGCCCGAGCAGTTCGAGGGGCGGATTAGTGGAAAGTCGGACCTTTATAGTCTGGGGCTCACCCTCTTGGCGGCCGCGCGGGGAGACCCGCGGGCGGTGGACGAGCGCAACGCAGAGGGCCGTCCCAACACAGACGGTCTTGAGCCTCGCCTTGCCTATGTGATCGAGCGTCTCACCGGTCCGCGCCCCCAGGATCGATTGCCGTCGGCCTATGGCTTGACCCATCTCTTTGACACCGAGAAATACTTGCGCATGCCAGCACCGCCGGTCGTGGCGCTTGGCGAACCCGCCGCGACCACGGAACCTATGGCGACCAAAGATCCCTTTGAGGCGGCGCCGCAGGACGAATTCACGGAGATTTCCGTGCCGCCCGGGCCGGCGCCCTCCGCCGACCGCACCAATGATCCGATTGATCTGAACCAAGCTGTCTCAGGTCACGCCGAGGCTTCTGCTGCCAGGCAGAATGGTCCTCGCTTGCGACCGTCCGCTGCGTTGATTGCGCGACTTGAGGACACCCAACGGATCAGGTCGCTTCGTCGCCGTCAGCGTACGACCTTTGTGGCTGGTTCTATTCTTTTGGCCTACGGCATCGGTCTTGCGACCGCCTTTGTTTTTGCCACCTCGATCTTGCCGCCTGTTTGATCCCGAACTTCGGTCGAAAACCCATTGAAACCCGCGCCTTTCCGCTCTAGGCGCACCGCTTTCGTCGCCCGGTTCTGCGGGCGAACACCACGTTATGCGCCGCGCTAGGCGGCACCGGAACGGAAGCACCAGATGCAAGTCACCGAGACGAAGAACGAAGGCCTGAGCCGCGAGTTTCAAATCACCATCCCGCAGAGCCATCTTTCCGAACGGCTCGAAGCCAAGCTCGAAGAGATCAAACCGCAGGTGCACCTGAAAGGCTTCCGGCCTGGCAAAGCCCCGACCAGCTTTTTGAAAAAACTCTACGGCCAGAACTTGATGGGTGAGCTCATCCAAGAGGAAATGGCCGCGGCGCAGGAAAAGGCGCTTGCCGATTCAGACCGTCGGCCGGCCATGCAGCCGCAGCCCGATATCGAAGACGGTCTGATTGAAAAGGTCGTCAGCGGCGATGCTGACTTGTCTTACAACATGCAAGTCGAGCTTTTGCCCACGATTGAGCCAAAGGGCATCGACGCGATCAAGCTCGAAAAGATGGTTGCTGACATCGACGAGTCGGAAGTCGAGGAAGAGCTGCAAAAGCTCGCCGACCAGAACAAGTCCTATGAAGACAAAGATGAAGGCGCCGCCGCCGAGGATGGCGACCGCACCATTATCGACTTTGTGGGGACGATCGACGGTGAGGCGTTTGAAGGCGGCTCGGGCGAGGATGTGAACCTCGACCTCGGCTCTGGCTCGTTTATTCCTGGCTTTGAAGAACAGATCGTCGGCATCAAGGCGGGCGAAGAGCGCACCATCGATGTGACTTTCCCCAATGATTACGGCGCGGAACACTTGGCGGGCAAAGCCGCGCAGTTCGCGGTCCCGCCAAATCAGTGCAGGGGGCAAAAGAGACAACGATCGATGACGAGTTCGCCAAAACGATTGGTTTTGATGACCTCGCCGCCTTGCGGGAGCGCCTCAACGAGATGGTCAAAGGCCGTTATGATGGCCAGGCGCGTCTGCATATGAAACGTGCGCTGCTCGATTACCTCGACGAACAGCATGATTTCGAATTGCCCGCGGGCATGGTGAAAGCAGAATTCGATCAGATTTGGGCGCAGGTGCAAAACGCCGAGCGCGATGAAGAGGACAAAGACAAATCGGAAGACGAGCTCAAAGACGACTACCAAAAGATCGCAGAGCGCCGCGTTCGTCTTGGCCTCCTGCTCGCTGAGATCGGGAACGAAGCGAAGGTCGATGTGCCTCAAGATGAGCTGACCCGTGCGATCCAGATGCAAGGCATGCAAATGGGCATGCAGCCGCAGCAAATGTTCGAATTGGTTCAACAGCGTCCCGACATTCTCGCCCAAATCCGGGCACCTCTTTTTGAAGAAAAAGTCGTCGACCATTTGATCGATAACGCGGAAGTGACCGAGAAAACGGTTTCTAAAGACGAGCTTATGGAAGAGCCCGGAGCGTAGAAACCGCGCCAGTTTTCGCCAGCTTGGCGATCGCGATCGCAACCAAAAGGATGCGTTAGCGCGTCCCCAGCCTTGCCCCGGACGTCTAACCCTTTAACTTCTCTCAAAGATTGAGAAGAGCGTTTTGCGGCTGCGAGACGCTGTACAAGATCGTTCAGGATGCTGTGCTTTAAGGGAGCGGCCCGACATCATGAGTCTCAGCATGAAGTTATTCATCACTGTACTGATGGCTGCGACTGTTTTCCGGGCACAGACGGTGTTGTTTGTCTCCTCCGTTGAAGTTTTCGGCGGCGCGGCCCCCAACGCTTGGCTTGGCCCCTGGGTCAGTGATGCGATCTTGGGGTTTTTGCTGCCCGTCATGCTTTTTGTCTTTTGGACGAGGACCGGCATCCGGGTCTGGGGCGTTTTGGTGGTCTACAACAGCGTGGGGTCCTTCGATTATGCCCATGGCCTTCTCACGCAGGTGTTCCATCCAATGCCGTCGGACATGGCATCGGCTCAGACCGTCTATATCGGGATTGGCCTCTTTCTGGTGTTCCAGCTCGCGGCGCTGGCGCTTTTGTTCCGCAAGGATGTGGCCTCGTCGTTTAGGACTTAGTGTGTTTTTGACGAGCCATTAGGGCGCGGCTTCCAACACTGCCATGTTGTCGATGAGCCTCGTGTCGCCGAGCATCACAGCGGCGAACAGGCGCGCGTCCTCCATTTCATCCCGGCGCAGTTCACGCTCGGGCATGGGTTGAAGGTCCGTGGAGGATCGCAGCTCGAGGTAATCCGCCGGGTGAAGACCGAGGGAATCCATCTCTTGCATGCCTTGGATCAGTGCCGTTGGAACAGCCACGCCGCCTGAGATACGTCCGCAGATCTTACGCATGACGACGTTCAGCTCGCCCGCGATCCGACGTTCCGGGGGCGATAAATATCGATTGCGACTCGACATGGCGAGCCCGTCGGGCTCTCGGATAATCGGCGCGCCAACAACCTTCACCCCAAGGTCGAGATCGTCCACCATTCGACGAATCACCAAGAGCTGCTGGTAGTCTTTTTCCCCGAATACAGCGGCATGTGGCCGCATTCTTGTGAAGAGTTTCGCCACCACCGTGGCAACGCCGCGGAAAAAATGCGGTCGCGCCGCCCCATCCAATGGTGCCGCCACGCTCCCCACACTGATCTGGGTGTCATGGCCGTTGGGGTACATGTCAGCGGCATCAGGTGTGTAGACGAGATCCACCCCCGCGGCCTCGAGCTTTTCTAAATCAGTCTGTTCAGCGCGTGGATAACGATCATAGTCCTCAGACGGAGAGAACTGCTTAGGGTTGACAAATATTGACGCAGATACACGTTCTGCGTGTGTTTTTGCGACCTCAACAAGTGACAAATGACCCCGGTGAAGTGCCCCCATCGTCGGCACAAGCGCTTGCGACGACCCAGAAAAAGCCCCGGATTTTAAAATCTTGGCGAGATCGGTGCGGTTTTTGGCGACTAACATAACTGTCCGACACTATTCGGTATGGAAGCTTTCAGAATCATGAAAACGCAATGAAGCTTGGTAACCTTTCGTCAACCCCAATCGGAAACTCTGGCTTCCATGAAAAAGCCCTCTCTCAGCGTCGGAATCAAGATTTTCCTCGCCATGGGCGCGTGGCTGTGTCTGGCGGCCTTCACGGATCTGCAGTTCGCAGGCTCTGACACAGGGGCGTCGAGCCGTTTGGGGCGGAAGCCCGCGCCGGTGAAAGCTGATCCGATTCCTGATCCTGTCTCGATTCCGGTGAGGGAGTTTGCCGGACCGGAGATGTTGGCTGCTGTGCATCTGGCTTCCTATTATGACCGACCCGATGCCGAGCAGGGTTGGCAAATTCTTCTTCACGACCACCGATCGCTTCTTGCCAGTCAGACCCCCATTCTCCGTGAAGTCGATCTCGGCGCCCGTGGGCGCTTTGTTCGTTTATTGGCAGGGCCGCTATCGAGCGTTTCTGAAGCCCAAGCGCTTTGCCATCAGCTGGTGCAAGAGGGGGCCTATTGTGCTCCCGCTGATCCGTCCGGCGACCTTCTTCCGACCCATCAGGAGTGGAACTGATGAACAGCGTCACTGACACACACGTCATCGTTATTGGGAACGAGAAAGGCGGCTCTGGGAAGACCACGGTCGCCATGCACCTGGTCGTCGCTCTGTTGCGCGCAGAACGCTCGGTGGGCGTTCTTGATCTTGATGTGCGCCAGAAAAGCCTTGGCCGGTACCTCGAAAACAGGGCGCAATGGGGCGTGGCCAAAGGTCTGACGGCAGACGAGTTGCCCATGCCAAAGTTTTTGCCGCTGCAAAGCTCTGACCATGACAGCCGCCGGGAGTGTGAGCAGGACGATGATGATCGCTTGCGCCGAACACTGGCCGCCTTCGCTGACTGCGATTTTTTGATCATCGATAGCCCGGGTGCGGATACGTATCTGTCGCGCACGGCGCATTGCTATGCCGACACGATCGTCACGCCGCTCAACGATAGTTTCGTGGACTTTGACCTCTTGGCCCGCGTTGATCCGGAAACAAGGGCGATCAAGGGCCCCAGCCTTTACGCTGAGACGGTTTGGCGGGCACGGCAGATGCGCGCCAAATCCGGCGTCCTGGGCGGCATTGATTGGGTCGTGACCCGCAACCGCCTGCAGGCCACCAACGCCAAGAACAAAGCCGCCATGGCCGCGAAACTTGAGGATCTCTCCAAGCGCGTCCAGTTCCGCCAGACCCGCGGTTTTGGTGAGCGGGTGATCTACCGCGAGCTCTTCTCATACGGCATGACACTGCTCGATCTGGGCTCCAAGGGAAGCCCGCGTAAGCTTTCGTCGATGTCGCATATCGCTGCGCGTCAGGAACTCAGAAGCTTTGTTGCTGCTCTTCGTTTGCCCACGGGCGGCGCGGTGGAGGGCGTCACCTCCGCCGCGGCCGAACCAAGGAACAAACGCGAGGCTCTGGAGGTCCGCGCCGCGGCGGCCTAAGCCCTGCGGCATGGTGCTCTTTACTTTAGCTCTTTTGATCGCTGCCTTTGGTGCAGTGACGCGCCGGTATCCGTTGCCGGCCGGTGCCAAGCGGCGCCTTGTGATGATCGGCGGCGCCACCGCCATCGTTGTGGTGAGCCTCTATGTCGTCCGTCTCACGCCCGTGGCTCTTCTGGCGCTGCTGGTGGGTGCGGGATTTGGCGCCAATGTCGTGATGGGCGTCCTCGCGCGTCGCGTCGATTTCGATGAGCTGGCTGAGGACGAGCCGGTCGCGCCTCGGGAACGCAAGCCCGGCAGCATGGGCCGGGACGAGGCGCTGGCCGTTCTTGGCCTTGAGGGGACCCCTGATGAGGAGGCCATCCAAGCCGCTCACCGACGCATGATTGTGCGCGCGCATCCCGATCAGGGCGGCTCTGATTATCTGGCTGCTAAGGTCAATGAGGCCCGCCAGGTGCTGCTGCCAAAAACGTGAAAGAAGACTCGCCAATGGCGCCATCACGTGCTCTGAAGGCGAGAACAAAAAAGGAACAAACAGGTGCATTCTGTCGATGTCGAGCGCATTGCCGAAGCCTTCTTGGCCAACTGTCGAGCGGGAAAGGATCGAGACAATCTTGATGCGTTTTATGCGGATGACGCGGTCTCGGTTGAGGCCATGGCGGCTCCGGGACAACCACGGGAGAAAAAGGGACTGGTCGCTATCCATGGAAAGCATGACTTTTGGCACCATGCGATGGAGGAGCTTGAAAGCAGCGCTGAAGGTCCTTTCTATGACGGATCAGGCCGCTTCAGCGTGATCTTCAAAGCTCAAGCCAAGGATCGAGCGACGGGGGAGGTGATCGATTTGCATGAGGTCGCGGTTTACACCGTCGAGGATGGAAAAATTGTCCGCGAAGAGTTCTTTTACGGCTTTCCCCCATCGTCCTGACCAAGCGTTGAGTTGCGCACAGCTCAGCAGCGCCCTAAGGGCGCAAAACGGCCTAGGGGTATAGCTCAGTTGGTAGAGCATCGGTCTCCAAAACCGAGGGTCGCGGGTTCGAGTCCTGCTGCCCCTGCCAGCCGATGTAGTGACGATCAAAGGGACGCCCGTGGCCTCTGAAGAAGACGTCCTCCTCCGCGAGGTCGATGAAGATCTCTCCCGTGACCAGACTCTCAACCGTATTCGCCGCTACCGTGTGCCAGCGGCCATCGGTGCGGGCGCGATCGTGCTCGTCGTGGCGGTCTATCAGTTTGTCGACGGGCAGAAAAACGCCAGCACGGCGGATGCGGCGCTGCGCTATGCGGCGCTCAGTTTTGCGGCGTCCGAGGAGCCCACTGCGCAAGACCTGACAGATTTCGCCGCCAGCACCGACACGGGATATGGTGTCCTTGCTCGAATGAGGGCAGCCGCCGCTCTTGGGCAAAGCGGTGATGCAGAGGGCGCGGCGGCGCTTTACGCCGAGGTTTATCAGGACACATCGTTATCCTTGGCGATGCAGGATTTTGCCCGCATTCGGGCAGCCTACGCTTTGTTCGACATCGATTCTGCACAAGCCAGCGCAATTGTGGCGGAGGTGCAGAGCGAAGCCTTCCAAGGGCATGCCGCCGAAATCGCAGCAGCAGCATCGCTGCTTTCAGGCAATTATGCTGGGGCGAAGGCGCGTTTTGACGCTATCGCTGCCTCTCCTGATGCTGAGGAGTTCTTCCGGTCACGGGCGCGGAGCTTTTCCTCCCTTGCCGATGCAGGTGCGAACGGAGCGAGCCTCGAGGTTCAGCAGTCGGGTCAGGCTGATGTCGTCGATTTCATCCGCAATTTTGGCGCAGAACTTGAAGGTGCCGGTATTCCCCTCGGTGTGGATCCTGGCACTGATGTTTTAGAAGAGCCCCCGGTGGACCGCATCCTTGAGGCGTTGGAAGCCGAAGAGGCTGCGAGCGAAGCGGCCACAAGCACCGTCGAGGAACAGTAAGCGTGCGGACAGTTTCTTCCTGGATCAGGGTTGCCGCCGCGGTATTTGGCCTCGCAGCTTGCGCGGGCATCGATAAAGATCTGGCGGAGCTCGAGGGATCTGAACCTGTGCTTCTTCTCGAAGAGCAGGTGATCGTTGACCCAAGCCTTAGCGATGAACCCTTCGTCCTTCCCCCTGCCAATGCGAACAGCCAGTGGGCGCAGACGCTTGGCGAAGCAGACCACGCTCTTCACCATGTTGACGCACCCGCTGACCTGAAGAGGGCCTGGCGCATCAAGGCATCGAGCCGGAAAGCAAAAGACGCGCCGATCACGTCTCCACCGGTCGTCAGCAATGGGAAGATTTTTCTGATCGATTCCGTGGCCAATGTCCGGGCATTTGATGCGGTGACGGGAAAGCGGGTGTGGTCGTCAAAACTCACACCCGACACACGTGAGCGTCGCCGTCGCCGGTACAACATATTTGCACGGAGCAATCCAGGTTATCTCGGCTTCGGTGGAGGGGCGGCGGTCGAGGGCAACATTCTCTTTGTCACGAGTGGCTTTGGGTTTGTTGCTGCACTGAACATTGATGACGGCGAGGTGCTTTGGAAGGTCGAAGCACCGGGGCCGTTGCGCAATCCCCCCAGCCTTGGAGAGGGATTGGTGATCGCGGTGACGATCAGCAATGAGGTGGTCGCGCTAGAACAAGGAACCGGGACGCTTGTCTGGAGCTTTGAGAGTTTCGAAGAGCCAGCGCGGTTTTTGGCATCCGCGGCGCCGGCGGTCGGGCCGGATGGGGTGATCATTCCTTTTTCATCGGGCGAGGTGTCATCGCTTGCCTCGAACAATGGGCGCATTCAGTGGACGGCTGTTATCTCGCGGACCTCAAGGCTCAACGCCTTGTCGACATTGGGTGATGTGGCGGGCAGTCCCGTGGTTGATCGGGGTGCGGTCTTTGCCGTCACCCAATCGGGGCAAATGACCGGTATCGACGCGCGCACTGGAACGGTGGTTTGGGAGCAACCGGTGGGCGGCTACCACACCCCTTGGCTTGCGGGTGAAACGCTTTTTGTCGCGTCCAATCGCAACATCCTGACGGCGGTCAATCGCGTTGACGGACGGATCCGTTGGACAGTGCAGCTTGATATCTACAAGAATGACAACAACCGCAAAGAACGGATCGTTTGGGCTGGTCCTGTGCTTGCCGGCTCGCATCTCTATCTCACCTCAACCATTGGCGACATGATCGCGGTTGATCCCGCGACGGGCGAGATTGTCGACGACTACAGACTAAAAGATGGTGCTACACTTCCGCCTATCGTGGCAGACAGCATGCTTTATGTTTTGACCGAGGAAGGCCATATCGAGGCCTTTGATCAGCTTCCTGAAAAACAGCTTCGGCGCAAAGAGGCTCGCGAGGCCAAAGAGCGAGCGCGTGCTGAAAAAGAGCGCGCGCGGGATGCCAAGAAAGCGGCGCGCGCCGCAGAAAAAGAAGCCCGCGCGGCGGAAAAGGCGGCGCGCCAGGCTGAAGCGGACGTTGAGGCGCAGGAGCGCCGACGGCGCGGCCTTCGCTTCTGGCGACGAGGCCGCAGCAGCGGTGAGGCGGACAATTAAGCGGGCAGTCTCAACGTTGCTGAAAGGCCACCGAGTTCTGATTCGCCCAGCTCAAAGTGACCGCCATGGCGCTTGGTGATGTCGACCACCACGGCGAGGCCTAGGCCTGTCCCTTGGGTGTTGCGAGACGCATCGAGTCTTTCGAACGGTTGAAGCGCACGCTCGCGATCTTCAGGTGAAATCCCCGGGCCATCGTCCTCGATATGGAACGTTACCGTTTGATGATTTTTTCGAGCCTTGAGGCGCACGTGATCTCCATGCGCGAAACCGTTGGAAATAAGGTTCGTCAGAATACGTTTTATTCCAACAGAACTTGCGTGTAGCACAACATCATCGTCAACATCTATCTCGAGGGCGTGCCCTAGACGGTCAGCCTCATCGGACAGCTCAAGGGCGAGCTGTTGGACGTTGATCGCCGATCGCTCCGCATCTTGTGCATCCCGGACGAAGTCAAGATAGGCTTCTAGCATCCGCTCCATCTCCTGCGCATCGGCATCAAGTGCTTTGCGATCATCTGTATCAGGAAGCATAGCGATCCCCAGTTTGAGGCGCGTCAAAGGTGTCCTTAGATCATGGCTGACGCCAGCAAGCATTGCTGTCCGCTGATGAAGATATCGGCGAATTCGGGCGCGCATGGCAAGAAAGGCCTGACCTGCTTGCCGCACTTCCCGGGCGCCCGCCGGGCGAAAATGGGGGATGTCCTCTCCGCGGCCAAAAGCCTCTGCTGCATCTGCTAGGCGCGTGATCGAGCGAACTTGATTCCGCATAAAGACGACAGCCACATAGCCAAGCAGGAGACTGGTGCCGATAAGCCAGATAACAAAGATCGGGGCATTGGTCGCAGCGACCTGGTTACGAGGACTGATGAAAACGAGATACCCATTAGGGAGTTGAACGCGAATCTCGACTTCGTCGGCATAACCTCGCGTGTTGATCCAAACCGGTTCATCGACCGCCTCATCCATTGCTTCAGTGAGAGACCTTGTCAGTGATGAGAGGAAATTGAGTTTGTCGCGTTCAGGAATAAGCTGACCAGGCGCCCATCGCATGTAGAGATCGAGATCCTCCCGCGCCATGCGTTCAACCATGGCTTGGCTCATCCCCGCCGGCGGGTCACGCCACAGCGCCAATATATGCGTAATCTCGCTCGCCGTTTGCCGCGCAAGGGCACCATTCACGTCATCCCAATGCCGGTTGAAGAAAACAAAGGTAATCACCGTCTGCATCAGGAAAATCGGCAAGACGACGATCAAAATCGTCCGTCCCCAGAGAGATTTGGGCGCTATTCGGCGAAGCATCTGCTTAGTCCGTCATCAGCGCGTAACCGATGCCCCGCACGGTTTTTAGGTGTTGCGGGCTGCGTGGATCGTCCTCAATTTTCCGCCGCAGCCTGGTCACCTGAACGTCAATCGAACGATCAAAAACACCGAGCTCTTTTTGCGCCAACACATTGCGCGGAACCGCAGCCCCGGGCTTGGCGGCCAAGGTGCGCAAAAGATGCAGCTCAGCATCGGTCAGTTTAACCCGGTCATCACCGTGGGTCAGTTCTCCGCGTGCCAGATCAAAGCGGAAACCGCCAAATGCGATGGTTTCGCTCCGGCTCGGGGCGCTGGTTCGCTGCAGCAGACCTCTCAGCCGTAAGAGCAGCTCGCGCGGCTCAAACGGTTTGGGCAGGTAGTCATTGGCGCCAACTTCGAGCCCGCGAATCCTGTCCTCAGGCTCTCCCCTTGCTGTCAGCAAAATGATCGGGGGGTCAGTGGCAATCCGCATCCTCTCCGTGAAGGAAAATCCGTCCTCACCCGGCATCATCACGTCGACCACCAAGGCATCGAACGCAATCGTCTTCAGGAGCGCATCGGCGCTTTCGGCGTTTTCAACGGCTGAGGCGAGAAACCCATTATCGCGCAGGTAGCGCGCCAAAAGCGTACGGATGCGATCATCATCGTCCACCACAAGAATGTGCGGTGTGTCGGATCCGGCGAGGACGTCTGAGGAACCGTTCATGGCGCAAGTCTTGGCCTCAACCGGCCAGCAGAACAAGCGCTAGGCCTAGGGCCACAAACCACGTGCGCCAAGCGCGTTGGCGATGCGCTCGTGTTCTTCAAGGCTCACGCCATGGCTCGCGGGCGCTTGACTGGAGCAGGCGATGACCAGGGCCCTCTCGGTGCTAGGCAACAGGCTCGCCAGCTCATCACGGAGTTCATCGGCACTGCGGTCGCTGAGGACGAGCCAAGTTGTGGCAGAAAGAGGGATGACCTCGGGCAAGCTGCTGTAGAGCTTTGAGGCCCGCTCCGCACCGCCCATCTCACTGCCAAAAACGATCAGGAAACTCTTGCTGGCTTGGTTCAGGGCTCTTGCTTCGGCGCCGCGCTCTTCGGCCGATTTGGGTTTGAAGAGGTTCCTCAGCTCAGGAAACTGAAGCGCTGGGCGGAAATCGCGGCTACCCGCTGGCGCCACCAGTGAATGATAGGCGAGGCGCTTTTCGGCAATGAACTTGCCCATCTGATCGGTGTCATAGGGTCCGAAAATTCGGCCAGACACATTCATGCACCAAGTCGCTGTGGGTTTCATGGTTGCCCGACCTTATTGCTCACCGACCATTGCCTCAGAATCTTTTGTTTCCCCGCTGGCATGCAAGAGATGGATACGGAGGCCGCTTAGGTCACGCAATTTTAGGCCGGTCCTCTCAACAAAGGGTCAAAGCCGGGACTCTCCCTTGCGGGTCGGGGGGGACGATGCCACCTTCGGTGCTCTTAGAGACGACGCGAGACTTATGACAGAGCGGCCATCCTCCATCCGAAGGCGCCGAGGTATTCCGGAAGGAGGGGCGCCTTTCCGTGGTGGGCCGATCCTCAACCTTCCGACGCCGATTGGTCAGATCGTGGTTGTCACGATTGCTGCGTTCTTTCTGTCGCTTATCTTGCCGTCGCCTTTCACGGGCGGCCCGCTGTTTCTCGACCTTGCGTTCATCCCGGTGCGTTTTCTCGCGCAAATCGAGGAAGGCCACTATTTGATCGCTGCGGTGCCGCTTATCACCCATATCTTCTTGCATGGCGGGCTGGGCCATTTGGCGCTCAACATGCTTTGGTTGATGGTGTTTGGCTCGGGCACCGCGCGCAGGCTCTGTGTGGAAAACGCAACACCGGCGGATGCCAGCGCCAATATCGCTGTCTTTATGGCGTTTTATCTTTTGAGCGGCGTGGCCGGTGCGTTGACGCATTTCGCGGCGCACCCGTTTGATGATGTGCCCATGATCGGGGCCTCAGGCGCCATTTCTGGCCTGATGGCCGGGACCCTTCGGTTCGCCCTGAGGCTTTTTGCGCCGATGGGTGCTGAGTATGGGCCACTCGCCCCGATCGGTGCGCGACCCGTGTTGGTGGCATCCTTGATTTATATCGGCCTCAATGTGGCCACGGGTGTTGCGGGTGCGATGATGACCGATGGCCAGGTGATGATCGCTTGGGAGGCCCATATCGGAGGCTTTGTTTTTGGTCTTTTGGCCTTCCCGCTGTTTGACCGAATGGCGAAGCGCCCCCCACTGCCCTTCGGGCTGGGGTGAGGGTTGCCGACAGTCCGCGAGAAGAGCACGCTGCCCCCCTTAAAAAAATAAAGAGCTGGGAGGTTTTATGCGTGCATCGGATATTCTTGGCCTTAAGGGCGGCGCGGTGGAAACGCTGCAGCGTTCGGACAGTCTGGGCCATGCCATTGATCAGTTGGCGGAACTCAATATCGGCGCGTTGCTGGTGGTGACAGAAAGCGGCCAACCATGCGGGATACTATCAGAGAGAGACGTGATCCGTATCCTCAAGGGTGCCCCGGTGGGTCATCGCGAGCGCCCGGTGAGTGATGTGATGACGGAAACGCTCATCACCACCGGCCCCGACGCAACCGTGGATGAGCTTCTCGACATGATGACGGACCGCAGGATTCGCCATTTGCCGGTGGTGGAAGGGGGGCGTCTGCTCGGGATTCTATCGATCGGTGATCTCATCAAACACCGGATTCGCGAGGTGCGCGAAGAGGCTGAGGCGCTTAAAAGCTACATCGCTGGAGCATGAATTTCTGAGACTAATCTGATTGCTCTGGGACGCTCCAGAAAAAGTTCATCTTGGTTGCAAAAACCTCTTGCGCGGCCGGGCACTGTTTTGCATATACGCGTCTCTCCACGGCATTGAGACGCCGACGGGGCGCGGTCTTCCGGTCTTCCAGACGATTTCGCCCTCGGCCTTCTTTGCTCCTCGTTTCAGTTTTTTATCTGGGCAGGGTCAAAGAAGAAAAAGTCAAAATCGTCGTTGACAGGGGCGTTTGAGGTGAATATCTCGCCGCTCCTGCGCTGAGACAGAGGCTTTGAAGTAAAGCCAAAGTCAAAGCGGTGTCGACGCTAAGTTAAGAACTTTCGTGTTGACGACTTGCCATAGGGTCTTGGCCCCGTGGTGCTTGGAAAGTTAGAGGCTTCGTTACCGAAGTGGAAAACTTCCCTCATAAAAGGTTGGACTTCGGTTCGGCCGTTCGGTAATCGCGCCGGACGCTCTTTGACAATCTGGTTTGAGAAAGAGAAACGTGGGCGGCGCAGTCCTGGCGGAAGCTTTTAAGCTTCACACTTTGAGACTGACTGCTGACGTTTCTAAAAACCAATGACCTCGTAACAACGGAGGTTTTGGTTTTGCGATGTCAGTAATTAAACAAGTCAGTTGTTCAAACCTCAATTTGAGAGTTTGATCCTGGCTCAGGACGAACGCTGGCGGCAGGCTTAACACATGCAAGTCGAACGAACCCTTCGGGGTGAGTGGCAGACGGGTGCGTAACACGTGGGAACCTACCCTAAGGTACGGAATAACATCGAGAAATCGTTGCTAATACCGTATGTGCCCTTCGGGGGAAAGATTTATCGCCTTAAGATGGGCCCGCGGCAGATTAGATTGTTGGTGAGGTAACGGCTCACCAAGTCTACGATCTGTAGCTGGTCTGAGAGGA